>NZ_JBXFWF010000003.1:0-123129 GCF_056854515.1 Stenotrophomonas sp. STEN063 | reverse complement strand
CCCCATCAATAATATACCCGCCGCCCTTGCGTGGTTTTGTAATTCGGGGTTCTTTTTGGGTGCCCCTTAACCCCCCGGGCTCCGCTGGCCGCGCCACTACGGTTGCTTAGCTGGCCGCTTTTTCTGCGGCCTTGGCGTGACGGCTCTCCAGCACGCCGATCGCATCATCCAGCGACAGGCCGCGGGCGCGCAGCAGCACGATCAGGTGGAACAGCAGGTCGGCCGATTCGCCCAGCAGTTCGTCGTCACGCTGTACGACGCCGGCGAGTGCGGTTTCCACGCCCTCCTCGCCTACTTTCTGTGCGATATGACGCGCGCCTTTCTCGAACAGCTTGGTGGTGTAGCTGTTGAGCGGGCGATCGTGTTCGCGCTGCTTGATCAAGGCATTCAAGGCGCCAAGGAAATTACCCGGTGCGGCACTGAAGCAACTGGTCTCACCGGTGTGGCAGGTAGGGCCATGCGGGCGCACGGTGACCAGCAAGGTGTCGTTGTCGCAATCACTGCGGATGTCGACCAACTCAAGATGGTTGCCGGAGGTCTCGCCCTTGGTCCACAAACGCTTCTTGCTGCGGCTGAAGAAAGTGACCTTGCCACTGCTGCGGGTGGTCTCCAGTGCGTCGCGGTCCATATAGCCAAGCATCAGCACGCGCAGCGTGGCCTCGTCCTGGATGATGACCGGGATCATGCCGTTGACCTTGTCCCAGTCCAGTGCGGTCGGATCAACCGGTTTGAATTCAGTAGACATCCCTAACCTCGATTTGTTGTTCGCGCAGGAACTGCTTCAGTTCCGGAATTGCCATGGCACCGGAGTGGAACACGCTGGCAGCCAAAGCCCCGTCAACGTCAGCCTGTTCGAATACATCGGCGAAATGCTGCGGCGTGCCCGCGCCGCCAGAGGCGATCAACGGAACCGTGCACAGCGCCCGGGCCTGGCGCAACTGTGCAATATCGTACCCCTTGCGCACGCCGTCGCTGTCCATGCAGTTCAGCACTATTTCACCCGCGCCGTGGGCTTGTACTTCACGCACCCAGTTCAAGGTCAGCTTGGCTTCGGCGCGGGTCTTGTTTGGATCACCGGTATAGGAGCGTACTCGCCACTGGCCGTCAGCTTCGCGAATGGAATCGATGCCGACCACCACGCACTGCTCACCAAAGGCTTCAGCCAACTCCGCGATCAACTGCGGGCGCTCCAGCGCCGGGGTATTGATGGAAATCTTGTCGGCCCCCGAATTGAGGACGGCGCGCGCGGTCTCCACATCGCGGATACCGCCGGCCACGCAGAACGGGATGTCGATCAGGCGTGCCACGCGCTCGATCCAGGCGCGGTCCACCGAACGGCCTTCCGGACTGGCGGAGATGTCGTAGAACACCAGCTCATCGGCGCCCTGATCGCGGTAGCGCAGCGCCAGTTCGGTGATATCGCCCATGTCGATATGGTCGCGGAACTTGACGCCCTTGACCACGCGACCTTCGCGCACGTCCAGGCAGGGAATGATGCGCCGGCTCAACATGACAAAGCCTCATCCAGTTGCAGGTAACCTTCCAACAGCGCCTTCCCCAACACCGCGCCACCGCACCCAGCAGCCTTGGCCGCACGGATGTCGTTGGCATCGCGCACGCCGCCCGACGCCTGCACAGCCACGCCGGGCAGCAGTTTCGCAAGATGCGCGTAAAGCTCGATATTCGGGCCGGACAGCATTCCGTCACGGGAAATATCGGTGCACAGCAGGTGCTTCATACCAGCCCGCGCGTAGCGCTGGGCCAGTTCGTCCAGGGTCACGTCCGCGGTTTCGGTCCAACCGTGCACTGGCAGGCGCCAAACGCCGTCTTCGCCCTGACGCGTATCCAGTGCGATGGTCAGCTGCTCAGCTCCGAACTCGGCCAGCCAGGCCAGCACCTGTTCGGGCTGACGCACGGCCAGTGAGCCGATCACCACGCGACTGGCGCCTGCATCAAGGATGCGCGCCACATCGTCGCGACCGCGCACACCGCCGCCGGTCTGCACCTTCAGCTTGGTGGTGGCTGCAATCTGTTGCAGCAAGGGCGCCAGGGTATAGCCACCGGCCTTGGCCGCATCCAGATCGACCAGGTGCATCCAACTCGCGCCGGTCGCAGCGAATGCGTGCGCACGCGGCAAGGCATCCTCGCCATAGGTGGTCTGCTTGGCGTAGTCGCCCTGCAGCAGACGCACGACGCGGCCATCACGGATATCCAGCGCGGGGTAAACAGTGAAACTCATGCGGCGATCTCAAGAAAGTTCTGCAGGATGCGTGCGCCCGGCCCGGCCGAACGCTCGGGATGGAACTGCGCGCCGCATAGACGCTCACGCTGGACCACGGCGGTGAACAGGCCACCGTGATGACAGGCAGCGACCGTGTCGGAAGTGACCGGAGCGGCGTAGCTGTGCACGAAGTAGGCGCTGGAGCCGAGCGGCACGCCGTCAAGCAAGGGCGACTCGCGCAAGGCCAACAGTTTGTTCCAACCCATATGCGGCACACGCACGCCAACACCGGGATGCAGGCGGCGGACGATGCCTGGCAACAGGCCAAGGCACTCAACATCGCCCTCCTCCGAACGCTCGAACAACAACTGCATGCCCAGGCAGATACCCATCAACGGCACCTGCAGTTCGCGCAGCGGCTGTACCAAACCTTGCGCATGCAGGCGCTTCATGCCTTCGGCCGCAGCACCAACACCCGGCAAGATCACCCGTTCAAGCCCGGCCAGATCCGCTGGTGTGCGCACCATCTGCACGTCAACCTGCAGGCGCTCCAGTGCATAGCGCACCGAGCCAAGATTGGCACCGCCGGCATCAACCAGGCCGACCCTACTCACAGCGCCCCCTTGGTGGATGGCAGTTCGGTACCTTCCTTGCGGATGGCCTGGCGGAGGGCGCGGGCCAAGGCCTTGAAGCAGGCTTCAACCTTGTGGTGGTCGTTATCACCCTCCACCTTGAGATTAAGATTCAAGCCGCTGGCATCGCATAGCGAACGGAAGAAGTGCGGCACCAGTTCGGTCGGCATGTCGCCAACGCGCTCACGCTTGAACTCGCCATCGAACACGAAGTACGGGCGGCCACTGAAATCCAACGCGGCGCTGGCAAGCGTCTCGTCCATTGGCAAGGTGAAGCCGTAGCGACCGATACCACGCTTGTCGCCGAGCGCTTCGCGCAAGGCCTGGCCCAGCGCGAGACCGGTGTCCTCGATGGTGTGGTGTTCGTCGATGTGCAGATCGCCTTTGGCTTCCACTTCCAACGCGAAGCCGCCATGACGGCCGATCTGATCGAGCATGTGATCAAAGAAAGGCAGGCCAGTGTTGATCTTCGAGCTGGCCACCTTGTCCAGGTCGACGAATACGCGTATCTGGGTTTCTTTTGTGTCGCGCTGCACGGTAGCGCGGCGTGGTGCGTCGGCCAGCTCGTGTGCGATCGCATCCCAATCCCACTCACCACCGAACTGCTCGGTGCGCAGCTGGAAGCCACGGATCTTCATGTTGTCGGCAAACTGGATGTCGGTCGGCCGGTCACCGACCATGCCCGAACGCGCCCAATCGATGCTGCGATCCTGCAGGTAGGACACCATCATGCCGATGCCGGGCTTGCGATTCGGGCTGTTGTCCTGCGGCCAACTCGGATCGATCAGCACATCGCGGAACGTAATGCCCTGGCTGGCAAATATCTGCAACATCAAGTCATTCGGGCCGTCGAAGCTGGCCTGCGGATAGCCTTCGGAACCGAGTCCGTCCTGGTTGGAAACGATGACGAACTGATAGCCAGCATCACGCAGCTTCAGCATTGCCGGGATCACATTCTTGACGAAGCGGATCTTCTCGTAAGCGTCGATCTGGAAGTCGGCCGGCTCCTCGATCAAGGTGCCATCGCGATCGACAAACAGGATGGGGGTCATGCGGTGAGCTCCAGCGTGGCAAGTGCGTCAAGGACGCGGTCGTTCTGTTCGGGAGTGCCCAGAGTGATGCGCAGGGCGTCCTGCAGCTGCGGAGCGGCGCGCTGGTCACGCACCACCATGCCCGCCTGCAGCAGGGCCTGGAATGCGGCGTCGGCGTCATTGAAGCGCACCAGCAGGAAGTTGGCATCCGAGGCATAGACATGACGAACGCCACGCTGTGCCGACAAGGCGATGCATAGCCGGCTGCGCTCGCTGCGCACCGTCGCGATACGGGCGCGTGTCTGCTCAAGTGCGGCATCATCGAGCCCAGCAAGCGCCAGCGTCGAGCATGGCGCTGGAATCGGATACGGGGCCTGGCAGCGCCGCAGCACGGCGATCAGCGCCGCATCGGCAATGACGCTGCCAATGCGCGCCGCAGCCAGTGCGTGTGCCTTGGACAAGGTACGCAATACGGCGATGTTGTCGAAGCGGTCCATCAACGTGGTCGCGGACGGCTCATCGGCAAACTCGCCGTAAGCCTCGTCGACTACCACCAGCGCCTGACCGCTCAGTGCTTCGGCCACGGCCTGTACCTGCTGCAGCGGAATGCTCAGGCCGCCAGGATTGGACGGCGAGCAGAGGAATACCAGCTTGGCATTGCCTTGCTTCGCCTTGGCAATAATGGCGTCGATATCAGCGACGAGACCTTGATCGGTATCCAGCAGCGGCACTTCCAGCGCGGGGGCATTCTGCAGGCGTGCACTGACTGCGTACATGCCGAACACCGGCGGTGTGTACAACACAGCATCACGACCGGTTTCGCACAGGGCGCGCACCAGCAGGTCGATTGCTTCATCGCTGCCGCGACCGATCAGCAGCTGCTCGGACTGGCAGCCATACAAGCTGCCCAGACGCTCGCGCAAGGCCTGCGGTTGCGGATCGGGGTAACGACGGCAGCTAGCATCTGCGTCGCCAGGATTCGCCCAGGCCGATTCATTGGCGTTCAACCAGACCTCGCCCTGCAGCTTGGCGCTGCGCGCTGAGGAATAACCACCGAAGTCGCGCAGGTCTTCGCGTACCAGATCGAGCACACTCACGGCGCAACTCCCATCCGCAGCGCTACCGCATTGGCATGCGCGCCCAGACCTTCGGCACGCGCCAGGGTCAGCGCGCACGGGCCGATACCGGCAATTCCTTCGCGACTGGCGGCCTGCACGCTGATCTGGTTCTGGTAGCTGGCGACGCTGACGCCGCTGTAGGCGCGGGCCGCGCCGGCGGTCGGCAACACGTGATTGGTGCCAGAACAATAGTCACCCAGCGCCTCGGGCGTGTAATCGCCGAGGAACACCGAGCCGGCCGCTTCCACCTTGTCCAGCCACTGACGCGGCTGGCGCAGGGCGAGAATCAGGTGCTCGGGCGCATAGCGGTTGGAAATCTCGAATGCCTGCGCAATCGAATCAACCTTGATCAGCAGCGATGCACCCAGCGCTTGACGCGCAATCGCCTCGCGGCTGAGCTGTGCGACCTGTGCTTCGACCTGCTCTTGCACGGCGGCAATCATCGCTGCATCGTCGCTGAGCAGCAGTACCTGCGAATCCGAGCCGTGCTCTGCCTGCGACAGCAGGTCGGCGGCGACAAATGCAGGATTGGCACCGGCATCGGCAATAACCAGCACCTCAGACGGACCCGCGGGCATGTCTATGGCAGCAGCACCAGCCTGGGCCACCTGCTGCTTGGCTTCGGTGACGAAACTGTTGCCGGGGCCAAACAGCTTGTCGCAGGACGGCACCGATTCGGTTCCGTACGCCATGGCCGCAATGGCCTGCGCGCCGCCGATCTTGAACACGCGATGCACGCCAGTCAGGCGCGCGGCCACCAGCACTGCAGGATCGGCCGTGCCGTCCTTGCGCGGAGGTGTGCACAACACCACTTCGCGGCAACCGGCCAGCTTGGCCGGCACACCGAGCATCAGCGCGGTCGATGGCAGGGGAGCGCTGCCCGCGGGGACGTACAGGCCAACCCGCGCAATCGGGCGGATGACTTTTTCACAGACCACGCCGGGTGCGGTCTCCACGCTGTACGGCTGCGCCATGCCTGCACGGTGAAAGGTATCAATACGATCGGCAGCCTGCTGCATGGCGATGCGCAACTCGGCGGAAACCGCCAATTCGGCGGCAGCAAACTCGGCTTCGCTGACTTCAAAACGTTCCGGCGCAACGCCATCGAAGCGCTCAGTTATTTCGCGTAACGCCACATCACCGACGCTGCGCACCTGCGCGATCAAACCGGCGACCGAATCGCGGGTCTGCGCGGCAACAGTCTGTACCGGACGGGTCAGAGCGCGCGCCTGTGCATTGGCGTCGAGCGCGTTCCAATCGAGGATGTTCATACCAGCGACTTCTCCACGGCCAAGACCATCAGGCCTTGCGCGCCAGCGCGCTCCAGCTCTTCCAACCGCTGCCAGCTGAGTGCGCCACTGCACATTGTCTGCAGGCGTACAGCATCGCCTTGCCCCGGCAAACGCAGCAACGGCTCCGCGTCGGGCAGCAGGCGGGTGAGCTCTTCAACGCGGTCTTCCGCGGCTGAGAACATCAACAGCTTCTGGTCCTGCACTTTACTCAGGCCATCAAGGCGGCGAAGCAACATTGCCATCAGCCCGGCACGGGCATCATCCAGTTCGTGCACCGGGCCAGCCAATACCGCTTCACTTTCCAGCAGCACTTCCACCGGCTTGAGCTGGTTGGCGGCCAGGGTGGCTCCGCTGGAAACCAGATCACAGATCAGTTCAGCGGTGCCGAGCTTTGGTGCGATTTCCACCGAACCAGACAGTTCAACAACCTGTGCGTCGACGCCCTTTTCCTTCAGCCAGGCAGCAAGGATTGCCGGGTAACTGGTGGCGATGCGCTTGCCCTGCAGCATCTGCACGCCCTGCCAATCCCAGTCTTCCGGCACCGCGATCATCAAGCGGCAGGAACCAAAACCGAGTCCACGCAGCGGCTGGTAGGCATCAGCCAAACCGATCTGGCGACGCGCCTTGGCCTGCTCGTCCAACTCGTTCAAGCCGACCACACCCAGATCGCAGACACCATCGGCAATCAGGCCCGGAATGTCGTCATCGCGTACCAGCAGCAGGTCCACCGGCAACGATTCGCCGAAGCAGAACAGCTTGTCGCGGCTCTGCCGCCAGCTCAGGCCACAGGCGGCAAGCAGGCTGCGCGCTGGATCGGCCAGACGACCGCTTTTCTGAATGGCGATACGCAGCCGGTCGCGTGCCGGGGCGGAGGTTGAAGCACTCATGGGGTTATCTCAGTTGGATTCGGCTTTGCGCGTGGCGAGACGGTCGATGGCGGCGGCATAGCCACCGGCCCCGTGCTCGAGCGAACGCGCAACCCGGCCGATGGTGGTGACGCTCACCCCGGTCAGGTCGTAGATCTCGCGGTAGGGCACACCCTTGCGCAGCAAGGGCACCACCCGCCAGCGATCGGCCATGGCCTCCAGCTCAGCCGGCGTGCACAGATCGCGCAGGAAGGCCTGCACCTCCTGCGGCTTGTCCAGCGCAGCCAACGTACGCGCCAGCGCCTTCAACGGGGCGTCGGATGGCTTTTCACGTTCGATGTCAGGGCGTGTCTTCATCATGTATCAATGTAATAGCGTGCTAATACATTAGTTCGAAACGCACCCCGAGTCAAACGACTCAACCGGCAGTGCCGAGCCATGCTCGGCAGAGGCTTTTCTGGCGATGCCCCTGCCGAGCGTGGCTCGGCACTACAGGTATAGCCACCTATGTGGGAGCGACGTGAGCCGCGAAGCCGGCGCCCCATCCGTCGGTAAAAGGCTCACCCCTCCCCAGCCCCCCCCTTCGCTGTGCGAAAGGGATGGAGCGGATCTGTAGTTCCGAGCCTTGCTCGGCAGAGGCTTTCCCGGTGGCGCTTCAGCCGAGCATGGCTCGGCTCTACAGGCGGCCCTGCCCTTGTGGGAGCGGCGTGAGCCGTGAAGCTTGCTTGGTATCCGTTGGGAAACAGCTCGCCCCCCCAACCCTCCCCTTCGCTGTGCGAAAGGAAGGGGGCAGAAGCGCTAGTGCCGAGCCATGCTCGGTAGAGGCTTTCCCGGTAGCGCCCCCATGCCGAGCATGGCTCGGCACTACAGACAAAAAAAAGCCCCGCTATGCGGGGCTTTTCATCAGCGCGCCATCGCGCGGGTCTGTTCCAGCTCCACCTGGAGGGTAGAAGCCAATTCATCCCGGGCCACCTCGAACTGCTGCTCACGGAGCAGATCCTTCACCGCCACCACGCCGCGCGCCAGCTCGTCCTCACCGGCCAGCACCACGAAGCGGATACCGGCCTTGGCCGCGTACTGGAACTGCTTGCCGATCTTCTTCGGCTCCATCTGCACTTCGGTATTGATGCCGCCTGCCCGCAGGCGACGGGCGATATCCAACGACTGCGGCATCGCTGCCTCGTCCATCAACGCGACCATCGCGTGCACGCTGCTTTCGGCGATTCCGTCGATAAGATTGGCCTCGCGCAGCTGCCAGAACAAACGGGTCAAGCCAATCGAGATACCAACGCCCGGCAACTTGGACTTGGTGTAGTGGCTGGCCAGGTCGTCATAACGGCCGCCCGAGCAGATCGAGCCGATCTGCGGGTGATCAACCAAGCTGGTCTCGTACACCGTACCAGTGTAGTAATCCAGCCCGCGGGCGATGGAGAAATTCAGGCAATACGCGGTTTCCGGCACGCCCAGCGCCTTCACCAGCTCCAGCACTTCACGCAATTCGGCTGCACCGGTACGCAGCGATTCGCTGGCCGAGTCGCCTGCAGCAGCCAACACCGCGTCGATCTGCGCCAACGCGTCCGCGTGCGAGTTCGAACGGACCTCGACGAAAGCCAGGATGCGTTCGACTGCCTCGGCGGGCAGGCCGAAATCCGGGCCAACCAGGGTTTCACGCACATAGTCCGGGCCACGCTTGTCGAGCTTGTCGACCTCGCGCAGCACCAGCGCCTGCTGCCCGGCATCCACAACGCCCTGCGCTTCGAAGAAACCACGCATCAGCTTGCGGTTGTTCAGCTGAACGGCGAAGTTGCCGATGCGCAGCTCCGAGAACACTGCATAGATGACTGCCAGCACCTCCGCGTCGTAACGGATGCTCAACGTGTCCTTGCCGATCACATCGACGTCGCACTGGTAGAACTCGCGGAAGCGGCCACGCTGGGCACGTTCGCCACGGTAAACGCGCTGCATCTGGTAGCGACGGAACGGGAAACTCAGGTCGTGTTCGTGCTCGGCCACATAACGGGCCAGCGGAACGGTCAGGTCGAAGCGCAGCGCCATCTCCGGCAGGCCACCCTTGTCGGCCGACTCGGCAGCATTGGCCAGCGCACCGGTGGACTGCACGAAGTACACCTGGCGCTCGGTCTCGCCGCCGGACTTTGTCAGCAGCACATCGGACAGCTCGAACACCGGGGTTTCCACCGGCAGGAACCCGAAGCGCTCGTAGTTGCGGCGGATGACGTCCAGCATGCGCTGGAACGCGATCTGCTCGCGCGGCAACAATTCCATGATGCCGGGCGGGGTACGGGGCTTGATCACGGGCAAAACTCCTGCAACTCAATAGGGGGAACGGTCGCCAATTCTAGCCGCACACCGCCCGTCTGGCCGCATGAAGTACAATTTGGGGCACCCTCCCCCCCCTGCTGTAGACATGTCCCGGCCAGCCCAAGGCACCGAGCAATACCCCGTTTCGTCTATTGCCCCCGAAGGCAATGGCGGGCGCGAGTGCCTGCAGTGCTCGGTCCGCCACCTGTCGGTGTGCTCGGCCCTGTCCTGTGATGAGGTACATGCGCTGGAGCAGATTACCGTCTCCACGCCAGTCGCCATGGGCACTACGCTGGCACGTGCCGGTGAGCCGCGCGCTTATGTCTATACAGTAACCGAGGGTGCGCTGCGTCTGGTGCGCACCCTGGCCGACGGCCGCCGCCAGGTGAACGGCTTCGTACTGCCGGGCGATTATCTGGGCCTGAGCGGTAGCGACCACCATCGCTACGATATCGAGGCGATTGCCGACAGCCGGGTCTGCCGGGTGCCGACCACGCAGATGCGCGATCTGCGCCAGCGTTACCCGCACCTGGAACGCAAGCTGCTGCAACGCGCCTGCCAGGAGCTGGACGCAGCTCAGGACAATGCACTTGCACTGGCCCGCCTGCAGCCGCCGGAGCGGCTGGCTGACTTCCTGCTGCGCCTGGCTGCCCGCGAGGCAACCTTGAATGGCCGCAGCAGCAACCGGGTCTCCTTGCCGATGGGCCGCGGCGATATCGCCGACCATCTTGGCCTGACCATGGAGACGGTGAGCCGTACCTTTACCAAGTTGCGCCAGCAGGGCCTGATCGCCCTGCCCCACCTGAATGTGGTGGAGATCCTGGATTTCGCCGAACTGCAACAGCTGGCCAACGACGAGTTCTGACGCTCCATCTGTAGAGCCGAGCCATGCTCGGCTGAGGCGTTATCAGTGACGCCCTTGCCGAGCGTGGCTCGGCACTACATGAATAGACGCCGCCGCTCCTACAACCGGTTGTATCGGCAGAGCCTCTGCCGAGCATGGCTCGGCACTACCTCTTACAGCAGCTTTTCGCGCAGGGCCGGGTAATCCGGTGCGCAGGGTTCGGCGTGGGCGGGACGCTTCAACAGCTCAGCCAGCGCAGGCGGCACTTCGACTTCACGACCGATCAGCGGTTCGACCACCGATTCAAATTTAGCCGGGTGTGCGGTCGCTGCCACTGCCCAATGTTGATCCGACGCTGCACTGCCATTGGCACGCAGCTGCTCCAGGACCTGCACCGCCGTGGCGGTATGCGGACAGAACACTTCGCCATAGGCGCCATAACGGCGAGCAATGGTCTCGCGGATGGTGGCATCGTCCACCGCCTGTGAGGTAAAGGCAGCGCGCAGTGCTGCATCATCGCCCTTGTACAGCCAGCGCAGTCGTTCAAAATTACTCGGGGCACCCACGTCCATCGCATTGGCAAGCGTGGCGACACTGGCCTTCGGCGCGTAGTCACCGCCATTGAAGTAGTCAGGCAATACACGGTTGGCATTGGTCGCCAGCACGATACGCCCCAACGGCACACCCAGCGCCCGGGCCATCACTGCCGCCATCGCGTTGCCAAGGTTCCCGGTGGGAATGACGAAATTCAGCAGTGAACCATGCGCGGCCTGATGGCTCAGCGCCGCGTGTGCGTAATAGCTCATCTGCGGCAACAAGCGGCCGAGGCTGATGCTGTTGGCCGAGCTCAATGGCACCCGTGCCTGCAGATCGGTATCGCCCAGCGCCTGCTTGGCCATGGCCTGGCAATCGTCGAACGACCCGGCCACGCGCAGTGCGCGGATATTGCCGCCCAGGCAGCCGAGCTGATGCGCCTGACGCGGCGATACGCGCCCATCCGGGTACAGCACCACGACTTGAAGGTTGGGCTGATTGTGGAACGCTGCAGCGACAGCAGCACCGGTGTCGCCAGACGTTGCGACCACGATGGTCAGCGGACGCTCCTGCCCTGCGCGCAAGCGCGACAGGCTCGCAGCAAGGAAGCGCGCACCGAAATCCTTGAACGCCGCAGTGGGACCGTGGAACAGCTCCAGCACATGATCATTGCGGGTCGCCAAGGCCCGCAGTGGCGCCGGGAAGTCGAAGGCTTCGCTGCAGATCTTCGGTAATTCGGATGCCAGGGCGTCGTCCGCGAAGAAGGGTTGCAGCAGCTCGGTAGCGGTCGCGGCGAGGGTATCTCCAGGCTGTAGATTACGTGCCGCTGGCATCTGCCCGGGTACGTAGAGTCCACCATCGGGTGCCAAGCCGGCGGCAATGGCCTGGCTCAATGTGGCGGCGGGAGAAGCATTGCGGGTGGAGATGAAATTCATTCGGAGATCCGGAAAATGGTTGGTGTGGTGCGCTGGACTCAATGACCGCGCAAGCGTCCCCCTCACCCCAACCCCTCTCCCGGCGGGAGAGGGGCTTGAACGCTCAGAGCAGTCTGGCGCCGGGGCTGTTGATCGGGCTTACCCAGCTTTGGCTGTCGAAACCTGCCGCAGCGAAGGCTGCCTGCACCTTGGGCGCGGCAGCCAATGCAGCGTCACGGTCTTCAAACCAGGCAAAGACACTGGGGCCTGCACCGGAGATGCTTGCGCCCATCGCGCCTGCAGCCAGTGCGGCGGCCTTGACCGCGTCGAAGCCGACAATCAGGGGCGCACGCCGCGGCTCGACCAGAACGTCGGCCAAGCCCGCCCGCACCAGGCCCGCATCGCCGGCATGGCAACCGGCCAGTACCAGGGCCAGATTGCTGCTCTGCGCGACAAACTCCTTCAATGCATAGCTGCCCTGCAACGCCTCCCGTGCGCGCCGCGTTTCCAGCAACGCCTCCGGATGCACCAGCAGGCTATGCCAATGCGCAGGCACCGGCACCGGCACCAATCGCTCCAAGGTAGAGAGCACCAAACCACCGAGGAACATCGGGCCAAGGTTGTCGCCGTGGCGGCTGCCACTGGCGACCGCTTCGCCTTCCAATGAGTACCGGTAAAGCTGCTCACGGCTCAGCGGCACATCGAGCAAGGCATTGGCAGCGATCAAGGCCGCCACACAGGACGCAGCCGAGCCGCCCATGCCCGAGCTCAGTGGTATGCCCTTGTCGATCTCCAGTTCGAAACCGAACGGCAGCGCCAGCGCCTCGCGCAAGGCAATCAGCGCCGCACCTGCGGTATTGCTGGGCGCATCCAGGGGCAACTCCACCGCCGAACCGCGAATAGCGACGATGCGCACTTCCGGCGCATCAATGCGACGTACCGTTACCGTGTCGCCAACGTCAGGCACCGCATAGCCCAGCAGATCAAAGCCGACCGCCACATTGGCCACCGACGCCGGCGAGAATGCCCGCGCCTGGCGCGCCACGGAACTGTTCAACACGCCGCTCACAATCGCGCTCCCTCGCCAGCCGCCACTCGCAGCACATCGGCAAACACGCCGGCCGCCGTCACTTCCGGGCCAGCACCCGGGCCCTGCACCACCAGGGGGTTGTCGCAATAACGACGGGTGGTGAACTGCACCACGTTGTCGGTCAGGCGCAGGTTTGCGAAGGCATGCTCACCGGGCAGCTCCACAAGGCCAACGCTGGGCTGCTGCCCCGGTTTGAACTGGGCGACATAGCGCAGCACATTGCCACGCGCACGCGCATCGGCCAGGCGTTGCGCGAAGCCCGCGTCCACTTCATGCAGGCGTGCCATGAAATCGTCGACGCTCGCGCCCTGCAATGCAGCGGGCACCAGGCTTTCCACCGCCACGTCTTCCAGGCTCAACTCATACCCGGCTTCGCGGGCGAGGATCACCAGCTTGCGGGCCACATCCACGCCGGACAGGTCGTCACGCGGATCCGGCTCGGTGTAGCCCATGCCACGCGCCTGCGTTACCAGCTCGGAGAACGGCACGCTGCCATCGTATTTGTTGAACAACCAGGCCAGCGTGCCGGAGAAAATACCGGCGATCGCCGTCACGTCATCACCGGTATCGACCAGATCGCGCAGCGTGGTGATCACCGGCAGACCCGCGCCCACCGTGGCTTCATAGCGGAAGCGTGCGCCGGTAGACGCCGCCGCCTCGCGGATCGCCTGGTAGCGCGCCAGCGGACCGGAGCCAGCCTGCTTGTTCGGGGTGACCACATGGATGCCAGCGGCCAACCAGCCGGCATAGCGATCGGCGACTTCGGCACTGCCACTGCAATCGATGATCAGCGTATGCGGAAGACGCGCCGACAACAGGTGCTCGGTGAACAGATCAAGATCATTCGGCAGCGCTGCCGAGTCGAATGCGGCCTTCCAGTTGCCGTGCATGCCACGCTGGTCGAGCACCATGCGGTTGCGCGAGGCGACCGCACGCAGACGCAGATCCAGCTTGGCCCTGGCCAGCAGCGCCGCTTCGGACGCATACAACTGCTCAAGCAAGGCTGCACCGACATTGCCCGGCCCGATCACGCCGACCGAGAAGGTCTGTGGCGACAACCAGAAGCCGGCGTGCGCGGCGCGCAGCGCCTTGGTCGCATCGCAGGCTTCGATCGCGACCGAGATATTGCGTTCGGACGAGCCCTGCGCGATGGCCAGGATAT
The DNA here is from genome assembly GCF_056854515.1 of Stenotrophomonas sp. STEN063. Taxonomy (NCBI): domain Bacteria; kingdom Pseudomonadati; phylum Pseudomonadota; class Gammaproteobacteria; order Lysobacterales; family Lysobacteraceae; genus Stenotrophomonas; species Stenotrophomonas sp. STEN063. The sequence goes on along the minus strand of NZ_JBXFWF010000003.1, from coordinate 109,106 downwards.
TGACCTGTGCGCGACCCAGCGATTCGAACAGACGTGCGGCAACGCCCGGCTGGCCGGCCATGCCATCACCCACCGCTGCAAGCACGCTCACCCCGCTGGTGAGCTGCACGCGCTGCACCTGGCCCGCTGCCAACTCGTGCGAGAACGCCTGGGTCAGTGCGTCACGGGCGAACTCCGCCTCGGCCTGTTTCACCACGCAGCAGATCGAATGTTCCGAGGAACCCTGCGAGATCATCACCACCGACACATGCGCGTTGCGCAGCGCCGAGAACACGCGTTCGGCGGTACCTGGCACACCGATCAGGCCGGTACCTTCGACATTCAATACCGCAAGGTCCGCACTCAGGGTCAGGCCCTTGATCGGACCACTGCTGGAGCTGTCGGCAGTGATGCGGGTACCCGGATGATCCGGATGGAAGGTGTTGCGGATGATGATCGGCAGACCGCGCTCGATGGCCGGCGACATGGTCTGCGGATGCACCACCTTGGCACCGAAGTAAGCCAGTTCGCAGGCTTCGTCATAGCTCAGTGCGTCCAGTTGCACTGCTTCCGGAACCACCCGCGGGTCAGCCGAGAGCACGCCATCGACGTCGGTCCAGATATGCAGTTCGTCGGCGGCAAACAAGGCGGCAAAGATGGCGCCGGAGAAATCACTGCCATTGCGCCCCAAGGTGGTGATGTTGCCCTTGCGGTCGCGGGCGACAAAACCGGTAACCACCAGCCGCTGCGCCGGATGCGATTCGCGCCACAACGCCAGCTTGGCAGCGCTGGACTTCCAATCGACATCAACGCCAAGCTCGCCATGGTTGACCACCAGGACGTCGCGCGCATCCAGGATGTCGGCGTCTTCGCCCAAGGCCTGCAGGTGATGACCCAACAGGTGGGCCGAGAACACTTCGCCCAGGCCCTGCACGCGGTCCAGCACTTCCTGCGGCAACTCACCAATCACGGCCAACGCCGCCAGAATCTCGCGCAGACGCTCGAAACGCGCATCCAGCCACTCGATGGTCAGCCCGGAGTGCTCTCCCAGCAGCGCCACGGCGGCACCACGATGGCGCGCCCGCAACTCATGCCAACGGTCGTCCCAAGCCGGATCGGCTGCAGCCGCCGCCTTGGCCAGACCGATCAGCGCGTCGGTCACGCCCTTCATCGCCGACACCACGGTCACCTGCACGGTCTCGTCGCGGGCCAGCAACAGCTGCGCCACATGACGGTAACGTTCGGCATCGGCCACCGAAGTGCCGCCGAATTTGTGCACGACAGTGCGAACGGCAGCGTTCGCGGCGGAATCGGCGGGAGAAGCAGCAACTGACGACATCGGAAGAACCTCGGCTGGAGGCCCCGACACGCATCTTGATGGGGTTCCCCCGCATCCTGATCCGGGTGCGGGGCCGTGGTTTTCGGAAATTACGCGAAGACGACGGGCCGCACCGGGCTAATGGTGACGGTAATAGTGGTGGTGGTAATGGCGCCGCCGAACCCGGGCACGCGCACCTGGCCGCCGGTAGGCGACTGCAGGAGGCTGACGAGGGGCTGCGGGCTGTTCATGGCCTTCAAGAGACAACAGCCGGGATCAGGCTGTCAAGTGCTGCGTTGCAAAAACACAGATAAAGGCAACGTCGCCAAACCTGCAGCTAAAAGTTGCAAATGTCATCAAGCGCGAACGTCGCGCATTTAACTGACAAGCAGCGCGCAACAGCTGGTTCACTGCTGCGGGCGCTGCCTGCGGAACGTGCAGGCCAACTATCGCCCGCAAGCAATCGAAAGCAGCATCTCAGTCCTGCTTTCGCCACCTGACTGCGCAGGATTCTCAGGCCGAAGCTGCCGTTACCGCCTTCGGCCGGTGCGCCGCGGCGCTCCACACCACGCCGACCAGCAGGCACAGCGCAGCAACAATCTCGATTGCCACTGGCCAGCGCTGCTGCCACAGGAAGCCGTAGAGCAGCCCGAACAAGGTCTCGAACACGATCATCTGACCACCCAGGGTCAACGGCAGCGCGCGGCTGGCGCGGTTCCAGCAGGCATTGCCCAGGATCGAGGCAAACACCGCCACCGCAGCGGCCATCGCCCAGAAGCCCGCCCATTCACGTCCCGAATGTCCCGCTGCGCCGTCGGCAAAGGCGACCGGTGCCAGCAGCAAGGCCAGACCGCCGGTTGCCACGCCCGTCAGCAGCGACCAGTCGTGTCCGGATACATCGGGCACCTTGGCCAACCAACGGGTATTGCCCACCGAATAGGCCGTCCACGACAACAGCGCGCCGACCCCGCACAGCAGCCCGATCAAGCGCTGGCCCGGGTTGCCCTGGACATGGGTGGAGCCCATGGCTTCGACTCCCATCAGCACCACCCCCGCCACGCACAGCACCAGTGCCGGGGCCAGCCGGATCAGCGGGACAGCGCCTGGCTCGCGCGCACCAACCACCGCTACCAACACCGGCACCATGCCAACGATCAGCGCCGCCGCCGCGCCGCCACTCCATTGCACGCATAGCGACAGCAGCACGAAATAGATCAGATTGCCGAGCAGGCTCAACCAGGTGAGCGCCGTCCATTCGACCTTGCCAATGTGGGCGCGCAGCGCCGGCCAGCGCGGCACCAGCAATACGATCGCGATCAGCCCATAGACCAGATACCGCGCCGCAGCCAACTGCAACGGGGAGAAATCCGACAATACTGCGGGCGCAAGGAACACCAGGCCCCACAGCGCACCCGAGGCAACACCATTGGCGATACCGCCCGCCATCCGATCTTTCATCAAACCACCCACGTCCTCAGCACCCGCCACAGTTTCCGACCACTGCAGCCCTGTGTATTGACCCAGGCTTCGCCGCTTTTTGCCAAGGCTACGCCTGCAACTGCCGCCGGTAGCGTCCCGGGGTGATGCCAAGTTCGCGGCGCATGGCCCGGGTGAGCGCACTCTGGTCGGAGTAGCCAGCCTGCTGTGCAATCCGTGCCAGTGGTAGTAGACCTTCGGCGATCCGCTGCTGCGCCCATTCCAGGCGTTGGCGGTGCAGCCACTGGACAGGGCTGCAGTCCAGTTCACGACGGAACGCTGCGTGCAGTGCGGTCAGGCCCAACCCCGCCTCATTCGCCATGCGCGCCAGCGACCAGTCCTGCCCTGGGGCGAGACGGATCCGCTCGCACAAGGCCTGCAGTCGCCCATCGCGGCGTTGCCGGCCCTGCGCGAGAACCGCATCCAGCAGCAATGGCAGCACCTGCCGCGTCAAGGCCGGCGCCAACTGCGTCCGCCCCTCCGCCGCCTGCTCCACATAGGCCAGCAGATGCCTCGCCGCCGGCGGCAGGACAAAGAATGGGCGTTGCAGCCCGGCTTCCAGCTGCGCGTCGTCCAGCCGCGATGCATCGCAGTCCACGATCAGGAAACGGTTGCGCCCCTGCGCCTGCTGCACATGCAAGGCACCGGGCGCGACAAACGCCGCACGCTGCAGGTCCAGCCACCCACCGCGACCCTCCACCTCAAGCTCCAGCATGCCGTGCAGCGGCAGGACCAATTGCACGTGCGCATGCCGATGGCCATGACCGGTACAGCCATAGCTGCGGAAGCTCAGGGAATCGTCTGCATGCATAGCGGGCACCGCGGAACAGGCAGTGCGGCGCTGGGCCGTCGGCCATGCGAGGGTGGTGGCCCCGACACGATTCGAACGTGCGACCTGTCCCTTAGGAGGGGACCGCTCTATCCAACTGAGCTACGGAGCCGAATACGCAAGGATACAACCAAGCGTGAACATGGACAAAGTCCTGATATCGTCCTGATCTTCGCAAACGGCACAGTCGACGCTGCCGGTTCAGAAAGCAATGTCGACCAGAACGGTATCCACGTAGCGTCCCACAGGCACCGGGGCCTGATCCGCATAGACCTTCGCGTTGTAGTTGAAGACCTGCCTGCCCACGCCCGCACCGGGGCCCGGATTGACATCAGCGCCGGCGCTGGAGCGCCGCTCGGTGTCCACGCTGCCCCACCGTATACCGCTGACACCCTGGAACAGATCGTAGGCCAGCAGCTCCCCCTGCGCCGAACGCATGTTGCGCCGTGCCGCCGCCAGGTTCTGCCCGTCCCCCAGGCCGACGCTGTAGGCACTGCCTTTGGTGCAGGTAACCGAGATGCTGCCGTTGACCACGGCAAATGCCGAGGGAAGCGCTGCAGTACCGAAATCCAGATCCGGCGCAGCGATACTGCAGTCGTTCTGCACCACCAGGTTGACCGGGACTGTCGTCACGCCACTGCCGGTGTCATATGACGAGCAGACCCCGCCACCCGAGCTGGCCGTACAGTAACGCCACTCCCAGGCCAGGGTCGCGGTGTCCTCGTAATTGCCTGCGGCGACATTGCTGCCGCCGGCTGCCGCCAGATACAACGGCATCGCCTTGCCGCTTGCACTCTGCAACAACCCCAGTGCGTCGATTACACCCTGCCCAACCAGGTCCAATGGCACCGCAGGGATCAATGCTGCGCCGTTGTTCCTGTCCGCCGAGGCGTACAGCTGGTAGCTCAGTAAATCCCCGGTCGGTCCCAGCAAGCCAGCGTTGGCAGAACTGAAGGTCACGCGGAAATAGGTGTCCTGCGCCTCCCAGGGTTGCAGGACCTGGCCGCTGCATTCGATGCCTGCGTCACGCGTGGAGGTCGTCTGCGCCGCGGCACCCAGGGCAACGGAGCCCACTGCCCCGAAATCCGCGGATTTTGCATTACCCGTTGAACACGCCGCCGCGGCCTGCCCCGTTCCCGCACACAGCAGGAACAACCCCACCACACGCGCCAGCCCGCTCATCGGCACACCAGGGGGGCAGGCACCATCACCGCCGCGTCGTCGTCATCGGCCTTGAACATCGCCACGCAACTCTCTCCACTGGCCTGCATCACCTGAAGATGATTGACCTCGTCCAGACGCTCCAGATACACCAGCCCGTCCCAGCCAACCACCGTATGCACCCCGCTTTCCACATGCTGCACGCGCGTGCCCATCGGCAGCACCGCCCCCTGTGCATCGGTGAGGACCACACTGGCGGCGCGGGAACGGACAACCGGGAACTCCAATAGATAGCCACTGCGCGCACGCACCATCACCCGTGCCTCCACCAGCGCACTGCGCACATCCGCTGACGATCCCAGCAGGTCGATCTCGTACTTGCCCGGATAGTAGGCGCTGGTCCATGGCACCAGCAGATGCCCGCTAGCGCCGGTTCGGCCGACCTCCTGGTTTTCGTAGCGCACGGGGATCCCTGCCTGGCCCTTGGTACTGACCACCACGAATGCGTCGTCCACGCGGTTACCGGCAAACATCCGCCCATCCATCCATACCGCCGAGCCGCTGACATCGGCCCAACGGGTTATGTTGGAACGGCTGCCGTAGGTGCCTGCCTGCACCTGCAGCAGGTCACCGCGCCAGGTCGCATCCAGCTGACGGTAGTCCTCGGCACCGCCATGCGCATAGCCAAGGTTGTAACCGAAGCCGCCGCTCGTGGGCGCCTGGCGCCCATAGTTCACGCGTTCAACCCAGTCCCCGTTGTTGTCGCGCTCGGCGGACAACGCCAGCGTGGCCCGCCCGCCCATCGGCACCATCAGCTGCGCCATCGCCGCCCAGCCATGGGCATCAAGATCACGGTTGGCCGACATATACAGGCTCATCCCTGACCGCGACGAACGGGTCCAGGACAGATTGAGCAATCGGCTGCGCGAGTCGTCCGAATTGCGGACATCGAAATAGCCAAGACCCGCGCTGCCCCATGTACCCATACGGAGGCTGGCGGTCGCCTGCTGGCTGCCGCGACTGGTACGCAGCGTCTGGGCATTGATCGCGCCCAGATCCGCATAGCCGGCCTGCCGCTGCATGCGCTGATAACTAAAGCTGTAGCGGGGAGCGTTGAACTGGTAGCCAAACGCGAGCTGGCGGGCCTGTCGTCCATTGAAGTGGCTCTGGCTCACTGCCGCGTTCACAACACCGGCGTTGGCCACGCGCAGGTTGGCACCGGCGCCGGCCAACGATAGCTGCCGTGCGGCTTCGGCGTGCCCTTCCAGAGTCAGCCAGTCCACCACGCCGTAGCGCAGTGTGGCGCTGCCCGCCGCCTTGCCGTAGCTGAAATTGCGGATGCCGTAGTCTTCGCGCAGATTGCCTGCTGCCACCGAGAAATCGACCAGCCCCGGCTGCAGCAGCCGGGTGCTGACGTAGAACGGCAGGGTCGTCGAGACCTGCCGGCCCAATGCGTCAGTAGTGACCACCACCGCTTCGCCGGCGCCGTTGATCAGCGGAATATTGGTCAGCGTATAGGGGCCAGGGCTCAGCTGCGTACTGGAGGACTTATAGCCATTGACGAACAGGTCCAGCGCGGTCGGCACGGCCACCTCGCCGGCAAATTGCGGCAACGGATAGGTCACAAGATCCGGCCGCACGCTGAAATCACGTGAGAACTGCACGCCGCCCAGCCGCACCGAGCTGCTCCACGGCAACGCTGCGGTGATCACATCACCGGCTTCATAGGTCAGCAGCCGGGTCTCGTCGGAGTAGCGCCAGGTGGTGTCGTAGCGCAGATACCCTTCCTGCTGCCCCTTGCCGCCGCTGACGATGTGGCGGAACTGCCCTGTATTGGTCAGGCTGCCAGCAGCACCGAAGACACGCAGCTCGTTCCAGGCTGCAAGGTAGCTGCCGCCAAGGTCGACGTCACTTGCGTAGATGTCGTAGTTGATCATCGCACCCGGGCTTGCCTGCGCCGCCATGCGCGGTGCCGTGGCGCGATAGCTGATGGTCTGCGTGGCCAACCACGCAGGCGGCACCTCCAGCACCAGCCGCAGCAGTGCCCGGTCGTAATGCGCGTGCAGGCCAGGCACATCTTCCAGCGCAATGTCATCTGTGGCCGGATGTGGCAGGTTGATACCGGCACCGGCCAATGCCGCCGCGCTGGCATGGAGTCGCCCACCCCGCTCCTCAACCACAATCTGCCGGCCCGTTTCCACTTGGTTGACCACCAGATCCAGATGCAATGGAAGCGGTGCGGCGTCCTGTGCATCGAACGCTGGCAGCGGCAACCCCACCGCTGCAGCCGGCAATACCGGCACCACGCTCAATGCCAGCAGGTGCATCCACAGACCTTGCCGCACGGCGCGTGACAACCGCCCGCACGGCGGTGCAGCCCGCTGGCAGCCGTTCGTCGCCCCGCCCCCTGTACGCCCAAGCGCCACGCGACTGACGCTTCGCTCATTCAACATCATGCGAACCATCACTCAAGGACAAGGCGTTGCGGCTGCTGCGCGCCATTGACGCGCACCAACAGCACTGCGGGATGGCCTTCTGCTGCTGGCAGTGGCCAGCGCATGCTTGCACCCGGCAACACGTAGCCCATCAAACCGTCGTGCAACAGCTGCTGCCTGCCGCCCTGTTCGATGGAGGCTTCGGTCAACCGCGCGTGTATTGGTCCGTCATTGCGAACCTGCAGGTAAGCCTTGCCGTCCACGCTGACTTGCTGCACCCCGAGCTGCGGACGCACCTGCGCGCCGCTTGCATCGCGTACCCCTTGACCCGCATCGCCGGCTGTCAGGCCCGCACCATAGACAAACAACGGAATGACATAGCGCATATTGAAACGCACCCCGGGTGCGGCAGCGGCATCGGTCGCCACCGTTGTCGGGATCTCGTCGATCATCACCCGGAATGCCTGCTGCTGACCTGCAGGCGTCGGCGTCAGGCGGGTGATACGTACCAACTGCTTCTGCCCGGGCTCGATCTGTGCGATCTGCGGGATGCCGATCACCTGGCGTTGGTTCTGGTACTGGTCATCAAAATCCTGTTGCGACCACGCCAGCACACGCACCTGCAGGCTGATCGGGCTATCGCCCTTGTTCTCCAGCCACAACGCCGTGCTCTGCCGACCCTCTGCCAGCACCGGATCCACCGGCCAGATCAGCACCGAACTTGCGGCACGCGCGCCATCAACCGACAACATCGACGCAGCGAGCACAACGGCCACCGCCAGATACCTAATGAACAACATTCATCCCCCTGAGAACCGCACTTACCAGATCAATTGAACCTGCAACACATCGCTGTAAATACCTGCGGGCGAGTGCGCTGGCACGCTCAACTCCGCATGGATGGGCAGCGTCACCACGCCTGCGCCGCCCAGCGGCACGGGCACGGATTGATCTATCGGCAGCAGCACGCCTCTGGCTGCGTCGCTGAACAATTGATAGGGGATGCGCTCACCACCGCCGTCGCGCTGCAGCTGGCGGCCGTGCTGTCCGCCGTCCACCTGCATCGACAATTGCATGCCCGGTGTACACCTGATCTGCACCGTGCTGGACAAGCTGGCAGCAGCGGGCTCGGTGTTCAGCGCAGCCCGCGTTCCGTAATCAAGTGTCCCCCACTGGCCGGCGGCCACCTCGCAGCCGCCAACGACCTCCGCACTGACCTGCATGTCGGCGCGGGGCGCAGCGATCACCTCACCGGTCAATGCAGCCAGATATGCAACCACCAGAACCGGAAGCATCCACCGCCGCACGATCAAAAGGACAGTTCCACCAAAATGCTGTCCGTGTACGTCCCTGGCGTCAGCCCTGCCTTGCCAACTGCCTTGCCATACAGATTGATTGTCTGAGCAGCACCGGTACTGGTGGGCAAGGTAATCGTGCCATTGATCGGCAGAACAGTGCTTAGACCGGAATCAGTGTAAATGTCATAGGGAACAAAGCTGCCCGCCCCATTCGACAACGCCCGCGTGCCGCCGGAGGACTGCCCATCATTGCTGCCTGCCTGGATCCGCATCACCGGAATGGCACCACTCGAGCACAGTATCGACATGGTGCCACCACCACCTGCAAGCACCTGCGCTCCGGCCTGGGTGAAAAGCGCCGTTTGCGTACCGAAATTCAAGGCACCAAAATTTACATTGGTTGATGCGGTCGAGCCATTCACCTGGCAGGAGCTGATCAGCACCAATGAAGAATTGATCCGGCCGGTGACGGTGCCAGCCTGTGCCATCGAAGCGAACAACAAGCCGCCAGCGAACAGTGCAACGCGGATGTTCCTGTATTTCATTCGAACTCCCCATTTGAGCGGCAATACAGGCAGCCGTGCGCCACCTGCGATCTGCCTACCCTAGCGGACCTGCGTAAGAGCAAATCAGAACGACAGTTCGACAGCTATCGAATCGGTATAGGTGCCTGGCGGCAAGCCCGCTGCCGCCGAGACTTTGCCGTAGAGATTCAAGGTCTGTGCCGCGCCATTGCTGACCGCCAGGTTGATGACTCCTTCTATCGGCAACAGATTGTTGAAACCGGCATCCGTGTACAGGTCATAGCCGACATAGTGACCCGCACCATCGTGCAATGCCCTGCTGCCTGTCGATGCCTGACCGTCATTGCGGCCCGCCCGCATCTTGAGCACCGGAACGAATCCTGCCGCACAGCGGATGCTCATGGCGCCCCCATCAGGTTTCAACACCTGGGTACCGGCCGGCTGCATCAACGCACTGGTGGCCCCGAAGTTCAACGAACCAAAATCGAGGTTGGAACTGGCGGTCGTTCCGTTGACCTCACATGCAGGCACCACCGTCAATGAACTGTGTATCTGCCCACTGACCCCGGGCGCAGCATGACCTGCGGAGCTCAGCAGGAGTCCGCACAGCGCCAAGCCCAAACTGCTTTTCAAATGATGCATCGACCCCTCTTCCATCCGTGTGCCACAAACGTGCCTGCATGAAACACTACGGACGTAAGAGAGGGGCCTGCTTGAGGCCGGGGCTGCGCAGCAGCCACCGGCCCGGGCGGATCACGCGATGTCCAGCACCGGGAACGCCTTGACCATATCGTCCAGCGCCTTGATCTGCGCCAGGAAAGGCTCCAGCACATCCAACGGCAATGCACTTGGACCATCGCAGCGCGCGTTATCCGGGTCCGGATGTGCCTCAAGGAACAGGCCAGCAATTCCTACTGCCATGCCAGCGCGGGCAAGTTCGACGACCTGGCGACGACGGCCACCGGAGGCTTCGCTGCCAGCGTCGCGGCGCTGCAGACTGTGGGTGACGTCGAAGATCGCCGGCAGGCCGCCGGTGGCTTCGATCATCTCGCGGAAGCCAAGCATGTCCACGACCAGGTTGTCGTAGCCGAACTGGGCACCACGTTCGCACAGGATGATCTGCTCGTTGCCCGCCTCGCGGATCTTGCTGACGATGTGCTTGATCTGGGTCGGGCTGAGGAACTGCGGCTTCTTGATGTTGACCGCACGGCCGGTGCGGGCGATGGCCGTGACCAGATCGGTCTGGCGGGCCAGGAAGGCCGGAATCTGCAGCACGTCGACCACTTCTGCGACCGGCGCGGCCTGCGCCACTTCATGCACGTCGGTGATCACCGGCACGCCAAAGCGCTGTTTGACCTGCTCGAAGATGCGCAGCCCCTCTTCCAGGCCAACGCCACGGAAGGAGGTGATCGAGGAGCGGTTAGCCTTGTCGAACGAGGCCTTGAACACGTACGGGATGCCCAGCTTGCGGGTGACCTCCACGTAGCGCTCGGCGGCATAGAGGGTGGAATCCAGGTCCTCCAGCACATTCAGCCCACCAAACAGCACGAAGGGCAGCTTGTTGCCAACCACTACCCCGTCCGAAATCGTCACGTTCATCTGTCTATCCTGTTCAAGCAGGGGAAACCCCTATCAAGGGTGGCGAATATGGCTGAAAACGGCCGCCAGCAACAGGGTTGGCAGCCACGGCCGAGGCAACGCCCATCATCCGCACAGCCCCTGCCGCCGGCACAGCCTGCCCCATCAACCCGACCAAGCCGCACGGGGCCAATCGGTTCACTCTGATACTATGTGGCACTCACTCCGTCGCCCCCACCCGCAGTTTCCGACGGCGCCAAAATAACGTTAAGAAACAGGAGTTTGAATGTCTTCCGAGCTGCTCAAGGCCTTGGCGCTGGATGCCACCAACGCTGGCACCTACATGGGCAACGGGGAATGGTCCGCCGCCACCGGCGCGGGCGTCCTCAAGCCGCAGAACCCGACCACCGGCGAAGTGATCGCCGAGGTCCAGGCGACGACCGAAGTTGACTACGAAACCGTCATCGCCCGCGCGCAGGAAGCCTACAAGGTATGGCGCACCACCCCGGCACCGCGCCGCGGCGAAGCCGTGCGTCTGTGCGGTGAAGCACTGCGCAAGCACAAGGACGCGCTGGGCTCGCTGGTCGCGCTGGAAATGGGCAAGTCCAAGCCGGAAGGCGACGGTGAAGTGCAGGAGATGATCGACATCGCCGACTTCGCACTGGGCCAGAGCCGCATGCTGTACGGCTACACCATGCATTCCGAGCGCCCCGGCCACCGCATGTACGAGCAGTACCACCCGCTGGGTCTGGTCGGCATCATCTCGGCCTTCAACTTCCCGGTGGCGGTGTGGAGCTGGAATGCGTTCCTGGCTGCCATCTGTGGCGACATCTGCATCTGGAAGCCGTCCAACAAGACCCCGCTGACCGCCATTGCAACGATGAAGATCTGCAATGAGGCGCTGAAGGACGGCGGCTTCCCGGACCTGTTCTTCCTGATCAACGATGCCGGCACCGCGCTGTCGGAGAAGATGGTCGACGATCGCCGCGTGCCGCTGATCTCGTTCACCGGTTCCACCCAGGTCGGCCGCACCGTCAACCAGAAGGTTGCCCAGCGTCTGGGCCGCTGCCTGCTGGAACTGGGCGGCAACAACGCCATCATCATGGACGAGACCGCCGACCAGAAGCTGGCCGTGCCGGGCATCGTGTTCGGCGCCGTCGGCACCGCCGGCCAGCGCTGCACCACCACTCGCCGCCTGATCGTGCATGAATCCATCTACGACAACGTGCTGGCCACGCTGATCAAGGCCTACAAGCAGGTCGAAGGCAAGATCGGTGACCCGACCGACGCCGCCAACCTGATGGGCCCGTTGAACAGCCCGGAAGCCGTGCAGCAGTTCCTGGCCTCGATCGCCAAGGCCAAGGCTGCCGGTGGCACCGTCGAGACCGGCGGCACCGCCATCGACCGCGCTGGCAACTTCGTGCTGCCAGCGATTGTCACCGGTCTGAAGAACAGCGATGAAATCGTCCAGCACGAGACCTTCGCGCCGATCCTGTACGTGATGAAGTACAGCACGCTGGACGAAGCCATCGACATGCAGAACGGCGTGCCGCAGGGCCTGTCCTCGTCGATCTTCACCCAGAACCTGAAGACCGCCGAAAAGTTCCTGTCGGCTGCCGGCAGCGACTGCGGCATCGCCAACATCAACATCGGCACGTCCGGTGCGGAGATCGGTGGCGCTTTCGGTGGCGAAAAGGACACCGGCGGTGGTCGCGAGTCCGGTTCGGATGCATGGAAGGTCTATATGCGCCGCCAGACCAACACCATCAACTACTCCGACTCGCTGCCGCTGGCCCAGGGCATCAAGTTCGATCTTTGATGGTGCCTGCCCTGGCTTTGGTCGGGGCGTTGAATCGGGAGAGTTCCCAGCTGTAAAGCTGCCCTCACCCCAACCCCTCTCCCGCGTGCGGGAGAGGGGCTTTCTACAGCTGAAACGGAGTTCCCGATGAGCATTCCTGCACCTCGCCAGACCAGCAGCTACGCCGTGATCAGCCTGGTCGCCGGCATCCTTGGCTGGACCTTGTTGCCCGCCATCGGCAGCATCTGCGCCATCATCTTCGGCCATATGGCACGTGGCGAAATCCGCCGCAGCAACGGTCAACTGGAAGGCGATGGCCTGGCCGTGGCTGGGCTGGTGCTGGGCTGGCTGGCCACCGCGCTGTGGCTGATCGGCATCATCTGTTTCATCGCCATCCTGGTGTTCTTCGGTGGCCTGGCTGGCCTCGCGGCGATGCACTCCTGAGGCCGGCATGGGGCAATCCGATTCAACCCAACGTTTCAGCAGCCGGGTAGCAGACTATGTGCGCTATCGCCCGGGCTATCCGTCCACGCTGCTGGAATGGCTGCACCACGATATCGGCCTGCCCCGCTCTGCCCTGGTCGCCGATATCGGTTCCGGCACCGGTATCTCCAGCGAGCTGTTCCTGGCTGCAGGCCATCCGCTGATCGCGGTTGAGCCCAATGCCGCAATGCGCGCCGCCGCTGAACAATGGCTGCTGCCCGGATATCCGCAGCTGCAGTCCGTCGCCGGCACCGCCGAGGCCACCACCCTGGCCGACCACAGCGTTGATCTGGTCGCGGCCGCGCAGGCATTCCACTGGTTCGATACCAATGCGGTACGCCGCGAATGGATGCGCATCCTGCGTCCGGGCGGACTGGCCCTGGTGTACTGGAACTCACGCCTGCTCGATGCCTCGCCGTTCCTCGCCGGCTACGAGCAGCTGCTGCTGGACTACGGCACCGACTACACCGAGGTCGCCGAGCGCTACCAGGACGACCAGACCATGCGCGACTGGTTCGGCGATGGGCTGCTCGGTCTGGTCCACCTGCCGAATGTGCAGCACCTGGACTACGACGGCCTGCGCGGCCGGTTGCTGTCCTCCTCGTACGCGCCACAAGCCGGCCACGAACGTCACGTCCCGATGCTGGAGGCCCTGCAGCGCCTGTTTGATGCGCATGCGGTCGATGGCAAGGTTGCCTTTGAGTACCAAACCCGCGCCTTTGTTGGCACGCTGAACTGAGCTTATGTATTCCATTGCCCGCCCCTTCCTGTTCACCCTTGATGCCGAGCGCGCGCACGGCTTGGGCCTGTCCGCGCTGGATCTTGCCTGGCGCACCGGCACCACGCCGCTGATTGCCGGCCGCATCAAGCCGCTTCCCACCCCGGCGTTCGGCCTGAGCTTTCCCAACCCGGTTGGTCTGGCCGCTGGCCTGGACAAGAACGGCGAGCACATCGAAGCCCTGTTTGCATTGGGCTTCGGCTATGTCGAGATCGGCACCATCACCCCGCGCCCGCAGGCCGGCAGCCCCAAGCCACGCCTGTTCCGGCTACCTCGGCACAACGCCATCATCAACCGCATGGGTTTCAACAACCTCGGCGTTGATGCACTGGTGAAGAACGTGGAGGCGGTCAAGCACCGTCCCGGCCCGCTCGGCATCAACATCGGCAAGAACAAGGACACGCCCAACGAGGACGCGCTGTCCGATTACCTGACCTGCATGGAAAAGGTCTATCCGCTGGCCGACTACATCACCGTCAACATCTCCTCACCCAATACCGCAGGCCTGCGTGAGCTGCAGGAAGAGCAGGCATTGCGGCGACTGGTTGGCGGCCTGCGCGAGGCGCAGGAGCAACTGGCGGCCAAGCACGGCAAGCGCGTGCCGATGCTGGTCAAGGTGGCGCCGGACCTGAGTGACCGCGACATCGATGCCGCCGCCCGCGTACTCGGCGAGCTGGGCGTGGATGGCGTCATCGCCACCAACACTACCATCGGCCGGCCCACGGTCGAAGCGGATCCACTGTCCAAGGAAATCGGTGGCCTGTCCGGCGCGCCCTTGCTCGGCCAATCCACCCTGGTCTTGCGGCGCCTGCGTGCGCGCCTGCCCGAGTCGGTACCGTTGATCGGCGTCGGCGGCATCAGTTCGGGCGCGGATGCTGTCGCCAAGATGGCAGCTGGCGCGACCCTGGTGCAGTGCTATAGCGGGCTGATCTTCCAGGGCCCAGGCCTGATCGGCGACTGCGTGAATGCCATCCGTCGCCGTCGCGAATCCCCGTCGGGAGGCGCCGTCGCTCCGCTATGACGAATGCCGCCCCAGCTTGGTCGTTGACCGAGAACGCTCCACTGCGCCACCTCAACACCTTCCATGTCGACGCCTGTGCACCGCGCATGTTGCGTATCGCCGATCCCATCGCCCTGCCTGAAGCGTTGGCCGCCATCGGTGCGGCAGACCTGCTGGTGCTTGGCAGCGGCAGCAACGTGCTGCTGGCCGCCAATCCGGAAGATGTGGTGCTGGTGTTCGACAACCGCGAGATCAACGCGCTGGAACACCGCGCCGACCACACCATCGTCCGCGCAGGCGCTGGCGTGATCTGGCACGAACTGGTGATGTGGTCCTTGAACGAAGGCCTGTCCGGCCTTGAGAACCTGGCACTGATCCCCGGCACTGTCGGCGCCGCGCCAATCCAGAACATCGGTGCCTATGGCGCCCAGGTCGGTGAGTTCATCCAGGTCGTCGAGGCCTGGGACCGGCAGGAACAGGTCTGGGTGCGCCTGGACCAGGAAGCCTGCCGCTTCGGCTACCGCGACAGCCTGTTCAAGCATGAGGCTGATCGCTACCTGATCACCGCCGTCGAGTTCCGTCTGCCACTGCTGCACGAGCTGCAGCTGGACTATGCCGGCATCCGCGAGGAGCTGCAGACCATGGGAATTGAATTCCCGGTCTCGGCCGACGTGGCCAATGCCGTCATCGCCATCCGTCAACGCAAGCTGCCTGACCCGGATGTACTCGGCAATGCCGGCAGCTTCTTCAAGAACCCGATCCTGCCGCTGGAACAGATCGACGTGCTGCTGCAGTACTACCCCGAGCTGCCCGTGTTCCCCGGCAACGATGTACGCAATCGCAAGGTATCGGCGGCATGGATGATCGAGCAGGCCGGCTTCAAGGGCCAGCGCGACGGTGATGCCGGCGTTTCGCCCAACCACGCCCTGGTGCTGGTCAACCATGGCAATGCCACCGGCGCCGAGCTGCTGGCGTTTGCGCGGCGCGTATCGGCGGCCGTGCTGGAGATGTTCGGCGTACCGATTGAACCCGAACCAAGGCTGGTTGGCGCCCGCTGGTGAATACTGCCTTGGCTGCACCCCGCTCCACCGCAATGCGCGCTGCCGTGCTGATGTTCGGCAGCGCCATGGCTTTCGGCCTGATGGCCATCGCCATCCGCCTGGCAACCGCCTACGTTCCCACACAGGAAGTGGCGTTCTTCCGCAACAGTTTCGGCCTGCTGGCGCTGTTGCCGATGCTGCTGCGGCCGGGCCACGCGCCGTTGCGCACCCAGCAATTGCCGCGCTACTTCCTGCGCAGCGCGATTGGCCTTGCCTCGATGTTGTGTGGCTTCTGGGCCATCGGCCACCTGCCGCTGTCGCAGGCCATCTCCCTGTCCTACTCCACGCCGTTGTTTGTCACCATCGCCGCCGTGCTGTGGCTGGGTGAGAAGGTCCGCTTCCGCCGCTGGGCGGCGGTGATTGTCGGCTTCATCGGGGTGTTGGTGATCGTCCGTCCAGGCGCCCACAGCTTCGAACTCGGCAGCCTGATCGCGGTGCTGGCCGCCGTGCTCAGCGCGCTGGTCGCGATCCAGATCAAGCAGCTCACCCGCGTCGACAGCCCGGATACCGTGGTGTTCTACACCTATGTGTTCTGGGTGCCGCTGTCGTTGATTCCGGCATTGTTCGTCTGGGTCTGGCCCAGCGGTATCGCCTGGCTGTGGCTGGTGGCGACCGGCGTGATGGGCACACTGGGCCAGTTGCTGTGGACCCGCGCGCTCAAGCTGGGCGAAGTTTCTGCTCTGACCCCGATCAGCTTCACCCAGCTGCCCTTGGTGGTAGTCATGGGCTGGCTGTTGTTCGGTGAAACACTGGACCGCTGGACCGTGATCGGCGCCCTGATCATCCTCGGTGCCAACGCTTACATCGCCCACCGCGAAGCGGTACTGGCGCGTCGGCAAGACACCCTGCAGAACGCCCGGGCCGGCGACACTCCGGCCTGACTTGAGCCCAGCCGTCGTCAGCGCTGCAGCAGCATCACCAGCAAGGGCGCGACGGCCACGTTCAACACACCGGCCATCACCATCACCAGCCCGGCGATTGCCCCCTCGCTCTCGCCCAGCTCGCGCGCCTTGGCCACGCCCATGCCGTGCGCACCCATGCCAAACAGTGCACCACGCGCCATCGCACTGCGCACCGGCAGCAGCTTGAGCAGCGCCTGCCCGCACAGCGAACCGCAGACGCCGGTGATGATCACGAACACCGCAGTCAGCCCTGGGATGCCACCGATGCGCCCGGATACGTCCATCGCAAACGGTGTGGTGACCGAGCGCGGCGCCAGGCTCAGGCGCAGCTCCGGCGACAGGTGCAGAGCCGTGGCCATCGCCCACGCAGCGACGATCGCCACCCCGCTACCGACCAACACACCTGCACCCAGCACCTTCCAATGCCGCGCAATCAACGCCCGCTGCTGATGGATGGGCACCGCGAACGCAACCGTCGCCGGCCCCAGCATTGCCACCAGCCAATGCGTGCCACGCAGGTAGTCGTGGTAGTTGGCGTGCAGCACCAACGCAAGACCCAGCAGGACCAATGGCGCAGTGATCAACGGTGACGCCCACGCCTTGCCGCTGCGCAGATACAACTGCTTGGCCAGCAGGTAGACCGCCACCGTCAGCACGGCCCAGAACACCGGCCACAGCAATTGCCCCGGTTGTTGGATCAGCGCCTCAAGCTTCATGGCGCAGGCTCCACCGCAGCAACAGTTCGACGGTCACCGCCGTGCTTGCCATCACCAGCAAGGTGCCGGCCACCACCACCAGCAACAGTTTCAGTCCAAGCCAACCCAACATCTGCCGGTTATCGAGCAGGATCATCGCCGCCGGCACGAAGAACAACAGCATTTCCGCCAGCAGCCACTGCGCACCACGCGCGAACGAGCGCGGCGACAACCAGCGCATCGCGAAGGCCAGCAGCAGCACCAACAAGCCAACGATGCCGGCGGGTACCGGCACGCCCAGGCGCTGCATCAGCGCCTGCGCCAGCAGCCAGATCACCACCAGCACGCCGATCTGCAAGCCGGCGCTACGGCGCAACCCACGTCGCAGTCCGAGTTGGCCGCGACGCAATGACGACATCAAGGTTTCCATTCCTCCTATGTACGCCGGGCTTATCTATAAATAAAATGAATTGATTGCATCCACGGGATTCCATTTAAGAATGGATATCAGGCAGCTACGCATGTTGGTGGAAGTGGTCCGCCATGACGGTTTTTCAGCGGCCGCCGAAGCGGTATTCGCGACCCAGCCAACCATCAGCAAGGCCATCCGCCAGTTGGAGGATGAGCTGGGTGAAGTGCTGCTGCAGCGCTCCCGCAACGGGGTACGGCTTACCCCGGCCGGGCAGATCGTCTACCGCCGCGCCCTGGCCCTGCTCGGTGAGCGCGAAGACATGTTGCGCGAACTGGAAGAACTGCGCGATCTGCAGCGTGGCGAACTGCACCTGGGCCTGGCCTCGCTGGGCAGCGACATCCTGTTCGCGCCGGTGTTTGCACGCTTCCGCCAGCTCCATCCGCAGATCGAGTTGCGTGTACTCGAACGCGGCAGCGAGGCACTTGAGGAAAGCCTGCGCGCCGGCGAGATCGAGCTGGCCGCCAGCCTGCTGCCGGTCGCCGATGACCTCGACTGGCAACCGGTGCGCACCGAACCGCTGGTCGCGCTGCTGCCGCGCCAGCACCCATTGGCGGGCTCGGCCACCCTGCAACTGCAGGATCTGGCAGAGGTGCCTTTTGTGCTGTTCGAGAAGGGCTTCCTGCTGAACCGCCACATCATCCAGGCCTGCCAGGTTCGCGGCTTCAGCCCGCGCGAAGTCACCCGCAGCGGCCAACCGGACTTCATCGTCGCGCTGGTCGCGGCGGGTCTGGGCGTGGCCCTGCTGCCACGCATGATCGCCAACGCCCGCCCGCGTGCGGACGTCGTGATCGTGCCGCTGGATGAGCCGGAGCTGGACTGGAAAATGGTGCTGGCCTGGCGTCGCGGCGGCTATCTGTCTGCCGCCGCGCAGGCCTGGCTGCGGCTGGTGGAGGCGCAGCACGGCCAGGCCGATTGATACTTACGCCGTCGACAGCTTCGGCGCCCCCTGCAGGCGCTGCGCCACCTGCGCAGCGTCGACCGCACGGTCATACAGGAAACCCTGGCCAATCCGGTAACCGGCCTCGATCAGGATCTGCCGCTGGCTGGCGTTCTCCACCCCCTCGGCAACCAGATCAAGGCGCAAGCTCGGCCCAAGCTTGCCGACCGCTTCGACTATCGCGCGGATCGATGGCTCGGCCACCATGCGGGCGACGAAGCTGCGATCGATCTTGAGCACATCAATCGGGTAGTCGCGCAGGTGCGCCAATGAGGAATGCCCGGTACCAAAATCGTCCAGTGCGATCCGCATGCCGGCGTCCTTCAACAGACCCAGCGCACGGGCGACGAAAGCTGAGCCACGATCGGTCAGTACCTGCTCGGTGATCTCCAGCTCGATCAACACCGGGTCGACGGCAAACCGCTGCAGTTTCTCCAGCAGGATCTCGGCAAAGTCGTCACGGAGGAACTCCACCGGCGCCGCATTGATTGCGATCGGCAACACCTGCAGGCCCTGCGCCTGCCACGCACGGATATCCGCCAGTACCTGCAGATGCATGGCCTCGGCCAGACGGGAAGCGAGCTCATAGTCGCGAAACGCTTCATCAAGCTGGCAGTCTTCGCCGATGCCCTTGTCTTCGACGCAAGGCCAACGCAGCAACGCCTCGTAACCGACGACGCGACCATCCTGCAGGTTCACCTTCGGCTGGTAATGCGGCACCACGCCACCGTCGCGTACCAACTGGCGCGCCATCAACCGCTGATTCGCCGCCTCCTCGGCGATGGCCATCAACCGCCGACTGTACAAACGCACGCCACCGCGCCCGTTGGCCTTGAGATCATTCAACGCGGTGTCGGCTGCTTTCAACAGTTCCGCCGGATCACTGGCATCGCGTGGATACATGGCGCAGCCGATACTCATCCCGGTATTGATCACCTGCCCGGCAAAGGTCACCGAGCTTTCCGCCAGCAAGCTGATGCCTTCGGCAACCTGCAGCAACTCGGCCTCACCGGTAATGTGTTCCAGCACCACCGCAAACTCATCGCCACCCAGGCGCGTGACCAGGGTCGTGTCGGAAACGTGCGCCGCAACCCGCCTGGCCAGCACCCGCAGCAGGTGATCGCCAGCCGAATGCCCCAACGTGTCGTTGACGTGCTTGAAGTGATCCAGGTCGATGATCATCAACCCAAGGGTTCCATTGCACTCACGCTGGCGCTGCAAGCTCAGCCGCAGCCTGCGATTGAACGAGCGCCGATTTGGCAAGCCGGTCAACTCATCGATTTCGCAGGCGATCCGCAGCCGCCGTTCGGCGTGCTGCTGTCGGCTGACATCACGCGAGACACACAGGATGCCGTTCACCTGTCCTTGCCCGTCAAACATCGGGGTGAGGACGTTGTCCCAGAACTGCGTAAGCGCGCCTTCGCTGCCGGTCTGGCCCGCAAAGCGCGCCGCCCGCCCACCCGCGGCCTGCGCCAATGCTCGCCGTCCCTTGTTGCGAAAAGCCGCAGGCAACAGATCGGCCCACTGCATTCCGAACCTGCGCTCGTCCTGCGGCAGCCCGAACGCCACGCAGCCGGAGCGATTCATGTGCCGCACCGTGCCGTCGCTGTTTATCACCTGGATGCAGTCCATGCTGGCATCCAGCATCCGGTCCTGCAGATCCAGGCTCTGCTCCAGAGAATGACGCAGGCGACGCCTGGCACTGATATCCGTCATTGTCACCGCCTGCAACGGAACCTCCGCTGCGGGGCTCCCCAGGCGCACCTCGAACCAGTGTTCGATGCCGGCCTCATCCTGCAGACGACATTCAAATGCGGGCGCATGCCCATGCAGCAGGAACTCGCGCCAGCCCGCTATCGCCAGCGCACGCTCATCGGCATGCACACGCTCAAGCCAATCACGTGAACTTCCCAGCGCCGCATCATTGCCGAAGAACTCACGCCAACGCAGATTGGCCTGCACGGGCACGCCATCGTGAACCATCGCAGCCATCTGCGGCAACGCGTCCAACACTGCCTGCAACTGCACATACAAATCCGTCAATCTCCCCCTCCCTGGTGACGGTTCAACAGCCTCGTCCCAAAGCATTGCACTTCCCCCTGATGCATTGCCTCCACCGATCACGCAGCACCATCATGCAGTACAGCAGGCGTGGTTGAAGTGAAAACCGTGTGTACGCCGTGATGAAGGAAAACGATTACATCGAAGTGACAGATCGCAATCGCAGCCCTCATTCCAGGGGTGGTCGGATACAGCGGACAGTTACGCTCCCGAGATCACAATTCGGCCCGCCGCCGCCCTGGCAGCGAGAGGACAGCTGACAATCGTACGGTTAGTGCGTAAAGCATCGCCCAACCACAACATGGCGGATGAGACCACTTCCGAGCGATGTGTTCATTCCAGAAGACGCCCGCCGCAGCGCCTGTTCATTTCAAACCAGGACCACACTGCGCTCAGGTCTGTTTCACGTTTTCGAGCCTGTCATGACTTGTGCGGCTGGCCGCATTCCCCCTTCAAACAGGGATAGTCGAAGCGATTCCAGGTGCGGTCCCGAAGCAGATCAGCGCAAGCCCTCCGCAGCGTCATCACTTATCGCCGTCCACGCTCTGGGAAATACCTACAGCCTGGATCAGCCGAGAAACATAATATTTTCGGCTCGGTTCGAAGCTTCAGGGCATATCAGCATCATCAATCACAAGCGTTCAATGCACGGCCGGAGAGTCCACTGTCAGCTTCGCTGGCAGCTCCAGGCCCGGCAGATAGCACCCCCCCAAACCACAGCGAAACACTCCGCCAACGCGCGACGCCCGTGCTCGCACACACCGTGCATGCGCTCTGAGCAGCATGCACCACGCAAACCAGATTCCATCGTGAGTTGACGATCAACTCCGCGCAGCCGCTGTTCAACCTGCTGACGTTCCGCCTGCAGAAACTCCACCACGTCGCCACCACCGCGACAGCACGGGTATCTCGGTGCGCGTTGCGCAGCCCCGGCAGCAGCGAAGTCGCCACCGGCACCGGCGTTTTCTCCACCGCATAGTTGTTTCACCACCGCGCTTGCTCGCAGCACCTGGAGTAAGTCCCTCCCAACCACTCATGCAGAAATTCGCATGACCCAACCACCGCGCCTGCGTCAGCGGCGTGCAGGTACTGGCAGCACCGTGTGGCAGTCCTAATCCCGCGTCACTTTGATCATTCATCAACTACGCCGCAGGCATCACAGCGGTCAAGAAGGACGCCGTCGCAGACATACAAACGGCGTTGATACCCCCTCATCAAACAGGAGAGCCAAATGAATTCCACTTACAGCAAGATCGCCACCACCACCGCACTGGCACTGTCCTGCCTGATGGCAACGGCAGCGCAGGCAGCATCGGGCTCGATCACCTTCAAGGGTGAGATCGTGCAGTCCACCTGTGACGTCACTACGGCAAGCATCGACCAGACCGTCACCATCGGCAAGTATCCGACCTCCTTGTTCAAGAAGATCGGCGATGTCTCTGCCCCCAAGAGCTTCAGCATCGGTCTGCAGAACTGCGCCGCCGGCACCTACACCCTGCGCTTTGATGGCATTGCTCCCCCGGGCCATCCGGAGTTGCTGGCGGTCAGTACCGCCACTGGCGTCGGTATCGAAATCCTCGACAACACCGACAAGGTCTTCCCGATCAATCAGGACATCAAGGACCCTGCCGTCGTTTCCGTCGTCACCACCGATCCCTCCGGCAACGACGGTACCGCCACGGTCAACCTGAAGGCACGCTACAAGTCCTTCGCAGACACTGTGGGCGCAGGCGCGGCTGACGCAAGTTCAACGTTCTCCATCGAGTACCGCTAAGCAGACCCAGTGCTGTCGGAAACGCCCGACAGCACTGTTGCCCACTTGTCCTTCTTGGTAGCAAACAGCCTTCCAATGTACTCATACACCCTCCCGCTCCATCGTCATGCCCTGACCCTGCTGGCAGGACTGCTGCTCGTCATTGCCGGCGGCCTTCAAACCGCATCCGCTGCGGTGCACGTGGAGACCACCCGCGTCATCTACAACGGCAGCAATGCATCGGCTGCGCTTGCCCTGACAAATCGCAGCACGCTGCCCTACATGGTGCAAGCATGGATCGACGACGGCGAAACCATGTCTGAGGGCAAAACCCTGCCGCTGCTGTTGACCCCGCCGTTGATGCAGTTGTCTGCAGGCGAACAGGCCGTGCTCCGTGCGATCTATTCGGGTAACGGCCTGCCGCAGGACAGAGAGTCGCTTTTTTGGATCAATGTGCAGGAAATACCACCGCGCACTGAAGCCAGCAACGTACTGCAGGTTGCCATCCGCACCCGTATCAAGCTGTTCTATCGCCCTGCCGCAATCGAAACCAGTCTGGACGAAACAGCGCGTGCGCTGCAATGGCGCCTGGTGGACAACCAGCTGCAGGTGACAAACCCCGGCCCCCTGCATATCACCTTTGCCGACCTGCAAGGCAAGCCAACGGCGGGGCCCGACAAGAAAGTCGATCTGGACATGCTTGCACCAGGCCAGTCGACCAGCATTCCTGCCGCAGCGCTTGATCTGGGCCACAGCAGCCGGCTGCGCTTCTCCTACATCGAT
The DNA here is from genome assembly GCF_056854515.1 of Stenotrophomonas sp. STEN063. Taxonomy (NCBI): domain Bacteria; kingdom Pseudomonadati; phylum Pseudomonadota; class Gammaproteobacteria; order Lysobacterales; family Lysobacteraceae; genus Stenotrophomonas; species Stenotrophomonas sp. STEN063. The sequence goes on along the minus strand of NZ_JBXFWF010000003.1, from coordinate 85,746 downwards.
GACTTCGGCGGCACGACCGAGCTTGCAGACGTCATCTTGACGCGCTGACGCCCCGTCAGAGAGCCCAACCATGCTTCGCATATTCCGCGCCCCCCTGCGAAGGGACAGTCTTGTCCCTCGATTGGCACCGCTCGCCGTCGCACTCAACACCCTGGGTATGGGCAATGCGGCAGCGGCATCGCAATTCAACCTCGACTTCCTGCGCGGTGCGCAGAGTGAAGACGATGTTGCAATGCTGTCCAACCCGGGCTCGGTGTTGCCCGGCACGTACCTGTTCTCGGTCTATCTCAATGGCGACGAAATCGCGCGCGAAGACATTCCGTTCGAACGCATGCCCAACGGCGAGGTCCAGCCCTGCCTGTCGAGCGCAGACCTGCACTCCTGGAACATCCGCGTACCCAGCCACGATAAGCCGACAGACGCGCAGTCCCACTGTGAAGCGGTACCAGCCCTGCTCCCCGGAAGCAGGCTCAGCTACAACGGCAACCAGCAGCGACTGGACCTGCAAGTACCGCAGGTCCATCTGCGTATCCTGCCGCGCGGCTATATCCGCCGGTCGCTGCGCGACCAAGGCATCAATGCCCTGTTGCTCGAATACGCCATCAACGGTTCACACGACCGGCAGGACCATGCCGGCGCGAGCAACTACCTGTTCGCATCGATCAACAGCGGACTGAACCTGGGCATGTGGCGCGTGCGCCATAGTGCAAACCTCAATCGCAGCGCTATCGGCAGCACGCAATGGCGCTCCCGGAGTCTACGCGCCGAGACCGACCTTGGCTCTCAACGCAGCAGGCTGCTCCTCGGCGACACCTATACGGCGTACGGCATTTTCGACAGCGTGCGTTTCCGTGGCGCAAGGCTCGCCAACGATGACGACATGCTCGCCTTCAGCCAGCGCAGCTACGCACCGGTTGTACGCGGCATGGCGGCAAACGGTGGCCGCGTCGAGGTACGACAGGATGGCCACCTTATCCACACCATCAACGTTGCGCCCGGTCCGTTCGAGATCAAGGACATCGTTCCCAACCGCATGAGTGGGCAGCTGGAAGTGTCGGTGGTTGCTGCTGATGGTTCGGTACAACGCCACCGACAGGCATTCTCCGCCGTTGAGACGATGCTCCGACCAGGCCTGACCCACTATGAAGTCAGCGCAGGCAACCTGCGCAACGGTCAGGAACACTACCAGCCTGGGTTTGTCCAGGCAACGCTCGCGCGCGGCCTGCGCTCGAGTGCAACGCCTTACGGCGGAGTACTGCTGGCCGAGAACTACCAATCCATCGCCTTGGGCGTGGCGTATGACCTGGGCAGTTTCGGCTCTGCATCGATCGACATCAGTCATGCCGGCACGCAACTTGCCGCCGGTGGCAGCCGCAGCGGCCAGAGCTATCGCTTCCTCTACTCCAAGTCCTTGAACACGCATGGCACCGAGTTCCGCCTTGTCGGCCACCGTTACTCAACGTCGGGCTACTACGACTTCAGCGATGCCGCCAACGAGCGCGAGCAATGGCGCAATGACCATTACGAACGCTGGGAGCAGGATCCGGACAACGGCGACAGCCCCTCGCTTGGCACGCCAGATGCGCATCCACCTGCACGGCAACTGATAACCAGTACGCGATACCAGAACAAGCGCAACCACCTTGAGGTCGCCGTGGAGCAACGCATTCTTGACGACTATTCGCTCAACCTCAGCTACAACAGCCAGAACTACTGGGGATCAGACACAAACGAGCGCAATCTTCACCTGGGCTTCAACGGTCGCCTGGGCACGTCCAGCTACAGCCTCTATTTTCGTGACACGCGCAGCCGTCATGGTCGCAGTGACCGCAGTCTCGGACTGTCGGTCACCGTCCCGCTTGGCCGCATGCGCGACGTGCGCGCCAATGCCAGCACAACCTATGGGCACTCCCTTCGCACAGGCGCGAACTACCAGACCGGGATCAACGGCACGGCCCTGCATGACGAGATGCTCAGATACGGCTTCAACCTTGGACGCTCCGATCGCGGCAGCTCCACTGCGCTGAATGCTGCCTACACCGGCAGCAAGGGGGACCTCAGCTTTGGCGCCACCCGGGCCCACAGCTACCGACAGATCAACTGGGGTGCCAGTGGTGCCTTGGTAGTCCATGGTGGAGGCCTTACGTTGACGCAGTCGTTGCAGTCGAGCAACGTACTCGTGCACGCCACCGACGGTGTCGGCATCAGCCTGGAGAACCAGGCCGGAATCCGCTTGGACCGCCGCGGCTATGGCGTCATCTCTGGCATGGCCGCCTATCGCAACAACCGCGTGGCCTTGCGTAGCGACCAGCTCGGCGGCGACATCGATGCCAGCAGGATCAACGGAACGGTGATACCAACGCGCGGCGCATTGGTGCGCATGCGTTTCGATACGCGCCGCGGCAGCAACCTGATGATCCACTCCCTGCTCAGCAACGGCAAGCGCATACCGATGGGCGCTGGCGTGTTCGACAAAGGAGGACAAAAGCGCGGCGTGGCCGGCCCCGACGGCGCATTGTTCGTCAGTGGCGTGCGTCCAGACGACAGCCTGTTGGTGCGTTGGGGGCAGGAAACCTACCAGGCATGCGAGCTGCACCTGGCCTCGCTGCACCTACCTGTCACCCCCAGTCAAAAGCAGGGCTACCGCCATGTGGACCTGCAATGCAGCCAATCGGCAGTGCAACCCCGAGAGCGACCATGACCTATCTGATTCGAAATCTGTCCCTGCTGCTGATGCTGCTCGTGCCGCAGGCCGCGGCGGCAATGTCCTGCAAGGAGTCACTTTCCGGGACCGTGCACCAGCAGATAAACCTGCAAAACGACATCACCATTTCGCGAAATGATGCCCTGCGTGGCAGGCTGTTGTGGCGCTCGGAGCAATACAGCATCAGCTTGCACTGCCTGGACGCGCGGTCCACGCCCGAAGGTGAGCATGCTTACATTTACTGGGACCCAGATAACTCCATCGCCCAGATCCATCCTTCCATCGAGGTTGGGGTGACCATCGGCAACACCGACTACCGCATCAGCGGCAGTTCGGCACGAATACTGCTTGGCGCAGCCACCCGGCCACCGGCAAACCGCCCCAACTGCAGGAAAGACTGGAACCCCTCCAAGGCAGCACGATGCATCCCCCCCATGCACATGGGCATCACGTTCTCGATTTACATCAAGGCAACCGGCGTCCCACCACCAGCCAGTGGCGTGATCGACAGCAACCGTACCTACGATCTGTTCCAGGTCGACGGTGACGGCGGCTTGAACGCCACTCCCCACTCCACCTATCGCGCGGGAATAGGTGGCCTGGCCCACATCCGCTTCGTCGCCTGCAATCCGGAGATCCGGATCATGGGCAACGCAGGCAGCACCATCGATTTCGGAAAAATCGTCAGATCCACCATCCATCTTGGCGAAACCAACAAGATGACCTTCTGGATCATGGTCGACATGACCCATGCAAATGCCGGCAACCAGTGCAGCCAGCATATGTTGATGGCGACCTTCGATACGGCAAACAAGGTATATGAGGGCATCGTCATCATGCCGCGCAGCAACGACAACTTTGGCATCGTGCTGTCTGACCCCAAGAGTACCGAACGCTATATACAGATGAAGAAATCCATTCCCCTCGGCACGACAAACAGCGGCATGACACTCCACGAGTTTCAGGCCGCCATGTTCTGGATGGATGAGAAGCCGGCGTTGGGTCCCTTCGCGGCAACGGCCACGGTGAACGTCACTTTCCGGTGATGTCTGGCCACGCTTGAGGCGTCAACGAGCTATCGGCCAGTCCCACAGGACCCGAACCCGCTGTCCGACCATGCCGGGATGTTTACTCTTGCAAAGGGAAATGGAAGCGCAAGAAGCACGGCACCGAACGCTGGCGGCAGTGGCGCAAGGTGCACGTTGCTATTGACGCGCAAGCACTGGAGACTAAAGCCGTCGAAGTCACCGATACGCATACCTGCGGTCCGCGAGAGCCAAATGGGTGCGGGTTGGCGCCGGTGATGCCCTTCGTGTTCTCCACGTGGATCGGCCTATCCCTGAGCCGTGGCGGCGGCGACACGGCTTCGCCATCGACAACCAACCGCAGCCACTACGGTCCCCCGCAGACCAACCTCACTTCGATCAGCACCAGCTCAGGTGCCAACTCGGGCACCACCCTTGCCCGGCTTCAAGCCGGTTACCTCCGGCTTCAACCGCCCAGCGGCAGCCGCCTTGAGCAAGCGCCGGAAAGTCGGGCATTCGGCGTGGTTCACCGCAGGGCATGCTGCTGCATGACGCAGACCCTGGCTCATCGCCCGCAAGCGCTTTACGGTTGCATCGATCTCGTCGGCCTTGGCCAGCAGCAGCGTCCGATCAACCTGCGGGGCTCCGTGCGGCGACAGCATGGCCTGGATCTCATCCAGCGACAGCCCGCCGGCCTGACCCAAGGCAATCAGAGCCAATTGGTCCAGTACGTCAGCCGCAAAGTGCCGCCGCCCACCCGCACCGCGATTTGCCACGATCAGGCCCTTGTTTTCGTAGAACCGCAACGTTGAGGACGGAAGCCCCGTTCGCCTGGCGACTTCGGCGATGTCCATCGCAGACCCTTGACTTGAAGTTGACTTCAACTTTTAGCATGTCTCGGGAGACAGATGGGTCATTGCAGAGGAACCGACATGACGTGGATGGATGTACTGCGGATGGTAGTGGTTGGAATCGGGGCAACCATCGTGATGGATGCCTGGACCCAGACCCTCAAACGGCTGGGCGCGGCCACACTCGACTACGCACTGCTCGGGCGCTGGGCCGGGCACCTGCGCGCGGGCACCGTCGCCCACGCCAACATCAGACATGCGGCGACAATACCCGGTGAGCGACTGCTTGGCTGGGTCATCCACTACGCCGTTGGCATCGCTTTCGCAGCCTTGCTGTTGGCGACTCAAGGCCCGTCCTGGCTGCATCGCCCCACCTTGCTACCCGCCTTGGCCGTAGGCGCAGCGACCGTAGCGGCACCGCTATTGGTGATGCAGCCTGCGATGGGTGCAGGGTTCATGGCATCGAAGACGCCAACGCCGCTGCAGAACTGCCTGCGCAGCCTGGCCACGCATACCGTGTTCGGACTGGGGCTGTATCTTTCGGCTACGCTGATGATGTTCTTTGAGACCTGATATGACGACCAACGAAATCCGCTTTCGCGATGGCGCTGCGTATGAGCGCTACATGGGTGCATGGAGCCAGCTTGCCGGCGAAGTATTCCTCGATTGGCTAGCCCCAGCTCCACAGCAGCAATGGTTGGATGTGGGCTGTGGCAACGGCGCTTTCACCCAGATGATCTCCGAACGCAGCGCGCCGGCGTCGCTGCACGGTGTGGATCCATCCCGCGAACAGCTCGCCTATGCGCAAGCCCAACCAGCGCTGCAGGCAGCAGTGTTTGAACAAGGTGATGCGATGGCCCTGCCCTGCCCGGCTTCTGCCTTCGATATCGCCGTGATGCCGCTGGTGATTTTCTTTGTCCCGGAGCCCGCTCGCGGTGTGGCTGAAATGGCACGCGTGGTTCGTCCGGGCGGCAGCGTCGCCGCGTACGCCTGGGACATGCCGGGTGGCGGATTCCCCTATGAGATGTTGCTGGCAGAGATGCGCGGGCTTGGCCATACCGTTCCGTCGCCACCCAGCCCTGAAGCATCGCGAATCGAGGTATTGCAGCAGTTGTGGAGCGACGCGGGCCTGGAAGCGATTGAAACCCGCGAAATCGACGTGTCCCGCACCTTCGCCGACTTCGAGGATTTCTGGTCCACGGCGCTCGGTGCGCCCAGCGTCGGCTCGACGCTCGCGGCAATGACCGCCGAGGAGCGCGCCTTGCTGAAGGCTCGGATCAGCGTCCGCCTGGCAGCGGACACTGAAGGACGCATCACTTGCCATGCTCGCGCCAATGCCGTGAAGGGTCGAGTGCCGGACCAGACTTGCCCAGGGTGACGCAATTCCCGCATCGCGCTCAATGCAGCTGTCCTCAGGCAAAGCGCTGGCCTGTGGGAGCGGCGTAAGCCGCGAAGCTGACGCTGTTCGAGCTCTCCGGGCACCCGTGCCATCTTGATGATGTAGGTGCTTCGCGGCTTACGCCGCTCCCACAAAAGAAAAATCCGATGCCAGAGGTCTGGCATCGGATTCCGGGTTGCTCATTGAACAGCACTACGCGCTACACGGGCGTTTGACTTGCTAGCGCCAGTTGCTACCGCGCCGTATCAGATACCCGATCACTCCCACTCGATCGTCGCAGGCGGCTTGCCGGAGATGTCGTAGACCACGCGCGAGACGCCACGCAGTTCATTGATGATGCGGTTGGAGACGCGGCCGAGGAAGTCGTACGGCAGGTGCGCCCAATGCGCGGTCATGAAGTCGATGGTCTCCACTGCACGCAGTGCAATCACCCACTCATAGGCACGTGCATCGCCAACCACGCCCACCGACTTGACCGGCAGGAACACGGCGAAGGCCTGGCTGGTCTTGTCGTACAGATCGGCGGCACGCAGTTCCTCGATGAAGATCGCATCGGCCTTGCCCAGCAGTTCAGCGTATTCGCGCTTCACTTCGCCGAGGATGCGCACGCCCAGGCCCGGACCCGGGAACGGATGACGATAGACCATCGCGCGCGGCAGGCCGAGTTCGACGCCGAGGCGACGCACTTCGTCCTTGAACAGCTCACGCAGCGGCTCGACCAGCTTGAGCTTCATGTCTTCCGGCAGGCCGCCCACGTTGTGATGGCTCTTGATGACGTGGGCCTTGCCGGTCTTGCTGCCGGCCGACTCGATCACGTCCGGATAGATCGTGCCCTGCGCCAGCCACTTGGCGTTGCTGAGCTTGTTCGACTCTTCATCGAAGATCTCGACGAACAGGTTACCGATGATCTTGCGCTTGGCTTCCGGATCGCTGACGCCTTCCAGTGCCTTGAAGTAACGGTCGGCGGCATTCACGCGCACGACCTTGACGCCCATGTTCTCGGCCATCATCTGCATGACCTGGTCGCCTTCCTGGAAGCGCAGCAGGCCGGTGTCGACGAACACGCAGGTCAGCTGGGTGCCGATGGCCTTGTGCAGCAGCGCTGCGACCACCGAGGAATCAACGCCACCGGACAGGCCGAGGATCACTTCATCGCCGCCAACCTGCTCACGCACGCGGGCGATCTGGTCGTCGATGATGTTGGCCGCGGTCCACAGCGTGGCGCAGCCGCAGATATCGGTGACGAAGCGCTTCAGCAGCGCCGAGCCCTGCTTGGTATGGGTCACTTCCGGGTGGAACTGCACGCCGTACCAACGCTTGTCTTCGTTGGCCATCGCGGCCACCGGGATGCGGTCGGTAACGGCGGTGATGGCGAAGCCCGGCGGCACATGGGTGACGTGGTCGCCGTGGCTCATCCACACGTCCAGGCGCGGCTCGCCATTGTGGTCGGACAGGCCGCCCAGCAGTGCGTCGTTGCCGAGCAGCTTCACTTCGGCGTGGCCGAACTCGCGCTGGTCAGCGGCTTCGGTGCCGCCGCCCAACTGCTTGGCCATGGTCTGCAGGCCGTAGCAGATGCCCAGCAGCGGAAGGCCGCTGTCGAACACTTCCTGCGGCGCGGCCGGCGCACCGGGCAGCGTGGTGGTTTCCGGGCCGCCGGACAGGATGATGCCCTTGGCACCAAAGGCGGCGATCTCGGCCGGATCGTGGTCCCATGCCCAGATTTCGCAGTAGACGCCGAACTCGCGGATGCGGCGCGCGATCAGCTGCGTGTACTGTGCGCCGAAATCGAGGATGAGGATCTTGTCGTTATGGATGTTGGTCATAAAGCCCGGCAAGTGATCAATGAAAACGGGAGTCGATGCAAAACGAATGGCGGATAGAGAAAGAGGAACGGGACCAGGTCCACGTTCCTCTTCTGCTTACCGCATCAAGCGCGGTAGTTCGGCGGCTCTTTGGTGATCTGCACGTCGTGGACGTGGCTCTCACGTTGGCCGGCACCGCTGATCTTGACGAAGTTCGGCTTGGTGCGCATTTCTTCGATGGTGGCGCAGCCCACATAGCCCATGGTCGCGCGCAGGCCACCGATAAGCTGGTGGATGATGCCGCCAACCGGGCCGCGATACGGCACACGGCCTTCGATGCCTTCCGGCACCAGCTTGTCGGCGGTAGCGGCGTCCTGGAAGTAGCGGTCCTTGGACCCCTTCTCCATCGCGGCCAGCGAACCCATGCCACGGTAGCTCTTGTAGGAGCGGCCCTGGAACAGTTCGGTTTCGCCCGGCGATTCCTCGGTACCTGCGAGCAGGCCGCCGATCATCACCGTCGACGCACCGGCGGCCAGCGCCTTGCCGATGTCACCGGAGTAACGGATGCCACCGTCGGCGATCAGCGGGATGCGATCCTGCAGCGCCTCGGCAACCAGGTCGATCGCGGTGACCTGCGGCACGCCAACACCAGCGACAACGCGCGTGGTGCAGATCGAGCCCGGGCCGATACCGACCTTGACCGCATCGGCGCCACAATCCAGCAATGCCAGAGCAGCGTCGCCGGTGCAGATGTTGCCGCCGATGACCTGTACGTTCGGGAAGTTCTTCTTCACCCAGCGCACGCGGTCCAGCACGCCCTGCGAGTGGCCGTGCGCGGTATCCACCACCAGCACGTCCACGCCGGCGGCGACCAGCGCCTCGACGCGGCGGTCGGTGTCACCACCAACGCCGACCGCAGCACCAACCAGCAGGCGCGTTGCGGCGTCCTTGGCAGCGTTGGGGTTGTCGCTCTTCTTCTGGATGTCCTTGACCGTGATCAGGCCGCGCAGTTCGAACGCGTCGTTGACCACCAGGACTTTCTCGATGCGGTTCTTGTGCAGCAGCGACAGCACTTCGTCCGAGGCCGCGCCTTCCTTCACCGTGACCAGGCGATCCTTCTTGGTCATGATGTGGCGGACCGGATCGTCCAGCTCGGTCTCGAAGCGCATGTCACGGTGGGTGACGATGCCGGCCAGCAGGCCATCGCTGCCAACCACCGGCACGCCGGAGATGTTGTGCGCCTGGGTCAGGGCCAACACGTCACGGATGGTGGTTTCCGGACCAACGGTGATCGGGTCGCGGATGACGCCGGACTCGAACTTCTTGACCTTGGCCACTTCGGCAGCTTGCTGCTCGACGGTCAGGTTCTTGTGCAGGATGCCAATGCCGCCGATCTGGGCCATGGCAATGGCCAAGCGGGCTTCAGTGACGGTATCCATGGCGGCCGAGACAATCGGCAACTTCAACCGCAGGTCGCGCGTCAGCCGCGTGCCAAGGTCAACGTCCTTAGGCAGAACGATGGAGTGAGCGGGGACGAGGGAAACGTCATCGTACGTTAGTGCTTCAGCCTGGATGCGCAGCATCGGCGTGCCCGGTAGATGTGGGGAAGCGCGACATTTTACCCTTATTTGCCGGCCGATGTCAGGGGGCAAGTGCGACGCAGTGTCGCGCTGGCGGGGAGGTGTTCAGGGATCCGGGGCGCCCTGTAGTGGGGGGGCCGGGGCGGGGTCGTGGCTGGGGTCGCGGACCCCCACCGCCCGCGCGCGGGCCGCGCCAAATGCCCGCCCGCACAGGCGCGCCCGCGGCCGGCGGCGGCTGGCTCCCTCCGCTCCCCCCCCCCCCCCCGCCCCGCCCCCCCCCACTACCTGCCCCCCCCCTTCGGCCCCCCCTGGGGGGGGGCCGGGGAGGGGTAGCTTTAAAGCTCAAAAGTTCTAAAGCCTTAGAACTTCAAACCCTCGGCGCTGGCCTCGGCCGCCTCGATCGTGTTCTGCATCAGCGTGGCCACCGTCATCGGGCCAACGCCACCCGGCACCGGGGTGATCCAGCTGGCGCGCTGCGCTGCCGCTTCAAAACCGACGTCACCGACCAGTCGACCATCTTCCAGGCGGTTGATGCCGACATCGATCACCACCGCGCCCGGCTTCACCCATTCACCCGGGATCAGCTGCGGAATGCCTACTGCGACGACCAGGATGTCGGCGTTGCGCACTGCCTGCTCCAGCACGTCCTTGGGGGTGAACTTGTGGCAGCTGGTCACCGTGCAACCGGCTATCAGCAGCTCCAGCCCCATCGGCCGACCGACATGGTTGCTGACACCAACGATGGTGGCATTGCGGCCACGCACCGGTTGATCGGTATGCCCGAGCAGCGTGGTGATGCCACGCGGCGTGCACGGGCGCAGGCCGAACTCGCGCAGCACCAGGTGGCCCACGTTCTGCGGGTGGAAACCATCCACGTCCTTGCGCGGGTCGATGCGCTGGATCAGGCGGTTGGCATCGGGGATGCCCGGCAGCGGCAGCTGGATCAGGATGCCGTGGATCTTGGGATCAGCGTTGAGCTGATCGATCAGCTCCAGCAACTGGGCCTCACTGGTGCCTTCCGGCAGATCGTAGTCGAAGGCTTCGATACCGACCTTCTCGGCCGCGCGACGCTTGTTGCGCACGTACACCGAAGACGCCGGGTCACCACCCACCAGCACCACTGCCAGGCCGGGCCGGGCACCGCCAGCTGCCAGGCGGGCGTCGACGCGCACCTTCAAATCGTCGAGCAGTTCCTCGGCGATGCGGCGGCCATCAAGGATGCGGGAGGTCTGCGTGGAGGCGTCGGCGAGGACAGTCATGGGGCATGGCGGTGAACACGGGGGCAGCTATTGTCCCTGATTCCGGCCACCGCCACACCTTGTCATGGCCCTGTCGCCCCGCCTGAATCGGCGGCGGCCGCCTCCCCTGCCCCGGCAATGGCGTCAGGATTGAGCGGACGCGCTTCACGCCGCGGGGTCGTGAACGGCGTCGGCGTCGGTGCACCGGGCGTATTGCGGTACATCAGCCCGGTATCAGCCTGCAGCCCGCCGCCGGCCATTTCCAGCTCGAAGCGCTCGGCGTCACGGCGGCGGATCTCGCGCGCAACCACGTCGGCTTCGTCTTCGTCCACGCCCAGTTGCATCAGTGCCGCGCGCCCGAATTCCACCGCCGATTCGAATGTTTCGCGGATCTGGAAATCCACCCCGGCGTGTATCAACGACAGCGAATGCTCACGGTCGAACGAGCGCACCAGCAGCTTGGCCAGCGGGAACTCATGACGCACCAGCTCGACGATGCGATCCGCGGCAGCACGATCATCGACGCAGACCGCAATCGCGCGTGCGGTTTCGGCACCGGAGGCGCGCAGCACGTCCAATCGCGTGCCATCGCCGTAATAGATCTTGAACCCGAATCGGGTGGCGCTGCGGATCATGTCGATATCGTTGTCGATGATGGTGACGTCCACATCGCGCGCCAGCAGCGATTGGCTGGACACCTGGCCGAAGCGCCCGAAGCCGATCACCAGCACGCTCCCCGTGAGCCCGTCAGCCGCATCCACATCGTCGACGGAGACCTGTCCTTCCTTTACCAGCAACCGATACACCAGCATGCACAGCGGCGTCAGTGCCATCGACAACACCACCACCGCGGTGAGGTTGGCATTGACCTTGGCATCGATCACGCCGGTAGTCGCGGCGGCGGCAAACAACACGAAGGCGAACTCGCCGCCCTGCGCCATCAGCACGCCGCGATCCAGCGCCTGCCGATGATCACTGCCCATCACCCGCGCCACGCCGTAAATGCAGATTGCCTTGGCCAGCATCATTGCCGGCACCAGCAACGCGATCACCTTCCAGTTGGCCGCCACCACCGACAGATCCAGGGCCATGCCCACGCTGAGGAAGAACAGGCCAAGCAGGATGCCGCGGAACGGCTCGATATCCGCTTCGATCTGATGCCGGAAGGTGGATTCGGACAGCAGCACGCCGGCCAGGAACGCACCCATCGCCATCGACAGCCCACCGAGCTGCATCAACAGCGCCGCCCCCAATACCACCAGCAACGCTGCCGCTGTCATCACTTCGCGCGCCTTGGCGGCAGCAAGGATGCGGAACAAGGGATTGAGCAGATAGCGCCCGACCAGCACCAGGCCAACAATGGCGCCGGCGCCAATGGCGATGCTCGCCCAACGCGAACCTTCGTGCGCCCCGATCTGCGCCGGTGCCATCCACGCCACCACCGCAAGCAGCGGCACGATCAGCAGGTCTTCAAACAACAGGATGGAAACAATCTTCTGCCCGGATGGCAGGGTCAGGTCACCACGCTCACCCAACAGCTGCATCACCACCGCGGTGGAGGTCAGCACAAAACCAGCGGCGGCAATGAAGGCGATCTGCGGGCGGTAGCCGAACAGGATCGCGACGCCGGTCAGCACCAGCGCACAGGTCACGATCTGCGCCGTACCCAGGCCAAAGATCTCGCCGCGCAGGCTCCAAAGATGTGACGGCCGCATTTCCAGGCCGATCACGAACAGGAACATCACCACGCCCAACTCGGCCACATGCAGGATGGCCTGCGGATCGGAGAACCAGCCGAAGCCGAACGGGCCGATGGCCAGGCCAGCGACGAAGTACCCCAGCACCGAGCCCAGGCCGAGGCGCCTGAACAAGGGCACAGCCACCACCGCAGCGCCCAACAGGGCAACTACCTTTACCAATTCCTGCGAGGATTCCGCTGCCATGCCACATCACCTTGTAATCGTCCAGGTGAACGATAAAGCAAAAAAGCTGCAGAACCGATCAGCGCCTACGGCATTTCACCTCATGGCGAATGCGAACAGAACGCTGCGTAGTCGATATATCCGGGGAATGGCGCGTCTGGGGCACACAACGGACAGGCCGGGTCGGCAAGCACGCGGGTTTCGCGGAAGCGCATCTGCAGGGCATCGAAACGCAGCAGACGCCCGGTCAACGGTTCGCCGATATCCAGCAGCAGCTTCAACACCTCGGTCGCCTGCATCATCCCCGCCAGCCCCGGCAACACGCCCAGCACGCCGGCCTCGGAACAGTTGGGCGCGAATTCAGGCGGTGGCGGCTCCGGGAACAGGCAGCGGTAGCACGGTGCGACACCGCGCTGGCGACCCGCGTCGAACACACTGACCTGCCCATCGAAGCGTTCGATCGCGGCGTAGACCAAGGGCTTGGCGTGCTTGATGCAGGCATCGTTGAGCAGGTAGCGCAGCGGGAAGTTGTCAGAGCCATCCAGCACCACGTCCACATCCTGCAACAAGGCATCGATGTTGGCCGAGGTGACGCGCTCAGCGACCGCCTCCACCTCGATGCGCGGGTTCAGCGCCAACAGCCGCTGCCGCGCGGAATCCACCTTGGCCGTGCCCAAGGCGGATTCGGTATGGATGATCTGCCGCTGCAGGTTGCTGCGCTCGACCACGTCGTCATCGACAATCCGCAGCCTGCCTACCCCCGCTGCAGCCAGGTAGAACGCTGCCGGCGCACCCAAGCCACCTGCACCAAGCACCAGCACCCGGGATTGCTGCAAGCGGCGTTGGCCAGCTTCGCCCACCTGCGGCAGCAGCAAGTGCCGCGAGTAACGGTCGTAGAAATCGCGCTCACCGGCATCCAGCATCGGCTGAACCAAGGGCAGACCTGCTGTCCGCCAGGCGACAGTGCCGCCACTTACCGAAGCCAGATTGGTGTAGCCGGCGTCCTGCAGCGCCTGCACGGCGTCCGCCGAGCGCTTGCCGCTTTGGCAGATCAGCAGGATTTCGCGGTCGGGGGCTGGCAGGTGCGACGCAGGACTGGCCAGCAGCGCTGCCTTAGCGACGCCGATGGCACCTTCGGCCATGCCACCTGCCCGCTCGTGCGCCTCGCGCACGTCGATCAGCAATGCACCATCTGCGTGGCGGAGACAGGCCTGTTCGGGGGTCAGTTCGCGGATGCTCATGGCTGGATTATCGGTCAAACGGGAAAGAAGAGAGAAATCGGCTTTTTGGCTTTTTTTGACTTTTTAGCTCGTCATTCCCGCGCAGGCGGGAATCGCTCTTGCTTGGGATCTTGCTTGGGATCTTGCTAAAGCCCTTGCTTGAGCACCTTGCCCCCCTGCCGGGCCCCTACCATCCCAATTGCCTCCACGCCACTTCAAAGGCAAGAGCAGGAGCGATTCCCGCCTACGCGGGAATGACGAGTCACTACCAGTGAGGAGCCATAGCCACGACCGCGGCCAGGGCCAGATCAAGGGCCAAAGCAAACTCCAAGGCCAGAGCGATTCCCGCCTACGCGGGAATGACGAAATCATTTATTGGGAACCTCGCCCGTACCGAACGCACTCCCACTCAATGCATCAAAAACAAAAGCGGCCTTTCGGCCGCTTTCGTCTACACCACTCAGTAGGCTTGAACCGCGTTCCGGGCCTGAATCACTTCCTGCCCTTGACGTGCTTCATCAGACGCCGCTTGGCCTTGACCTGGCGATCCGTCAGCACATTCTTCTTGCCTTCGTACGGGTTGGCACCCTCACGGAACAGGAAGGTCACAGGCGTACCCACCAGCTTGAAGCGCTTGCGGAAGAAGTTCTCCAGATAGCGCTTATACGAATCCGGCAGTTCCTTCAGGCGCGTACCATGCACGATGAAGGTCGGCGGATTGCTGCCACCCGGATGCACATAACGCAGCTTGGAGACGTGACCACGGATGCTCGGCGGCGGGTTGGTCTCATAGGCGATTTCCAGCGCCTTGTTGACCTCGGCCGTGCTGAACTCGTGCGTCGCCGAGGCATGTGCACGGTGAATCGCCTTGAACAACTCGCGCAGGCCCGAACCATGCAGCGCGGAAATCCGCACGTTCTCGGCCCACGGCACGAAGCCCAGCTTAAGCGACAACAGGGTTTCAGCTTGCTGCTTGTCGTACTCGCTCAAGCCGTCCCACTTGTTGATCGCAATGACCAGGGCACGGCCGGCATCCAGCACCGCACCCAGCACGCTGGCGTCCTGATCGGTCACGCCTTCGTGGGCGTCCAGCATCAGCACCGCCACCTGGCACTGCTCGATCGAGCGCAGCGTTTTGACCACGCTGAACTTTTCCACCACTTCGTCCACGCGCGACTTGCGACGCAGGCCGGCGGTGTCGATCAAGCGGTACAGCTGATCGTCGCGCTCCAGATCCACCGCGATCGAATCGCGGGTGGTGCCGGGCACTTCCGAGGCGATCATCCGCTCCTCACCGAGGATGCGGTTCACCAACGTCGACTTGCCCACATTGGGGCGGCCAACGAAGGCGATGCGGATGCGGTTCGGATCGTTGTCCAGGGTCTCGGCCGTGCCTTCTTCCGGCAAGCGACCAACAACCTCTTCAACCAGATCATCGATACCCTGCCGGTGCGCGGCAGAGACAGTCAGCATCTCGCTGAAGCCATAGCGGGAGAACTCCGAACGAACGGCATGTTCGTCCGTACCGTCGATCTTGTTGATCAACAGCAAGGTAGGCCGCGCAAGCTTGCGCAGCCAAGACAGGATCTCGTCATCCAGGGCCGACGTGCCATCACGCGCGTCAACAACAAATACGATCAGATCCGCCTCACCGGCGGCGGCTCGGGCTTGGCGCGCAGTGGCGCCAGCCAGCCCTTCCTCTTCACCGGCGATACCACCGGTATCGACGATCAGGAAGGGATTGTCCTCATCTAGACGGCAAACACCGTAGTTGCGATCGCGGGTAACACCCGGCTGGTCATGCACCAGCGCATCGCGCGTACGGGTCAACAGATTGAAAATGGTGGACTTACCGACGTTCGGTCGTCCAACCAGGGCGACCAAAGGCAGCATCGCTATGACTCCTTATTGGGCCAACCGGAATGCGGTCAGCTTTCCATCAACGTTCTGCACCAGCAGGATGCCGTCAGCGACGACCGGCTGCGCCAGCAGAGCATCACCACCGCTCTTCTCACGCGCTGCCAGTTCGCCATCGCTCAACCGCAGCCAATGCAGATATCCCTTGTAGTCCCCCACCACGGCATAGTCACCCTGGATGGCGGCACCGGTCAGCGAGCGGCGCGCCAGCGCCTGCTGTGACCACATTGCCGAGCCGGAGGTCTTGTCCAGCCCGTACACCACACCCTTGCCATCGGTGACCACGACATTGCCCGAGGACACCGCAACACCACCGCCACCGCCGTGGTCACGCGACCACATCGGGCGACCGGTCGGGCCTTCAATGGCCATGGTCTCGTTCTTGAAGCTGGTCACAAACAGCGTATTGCCTTCCAGCACCGGCGCACCATCGATGTCAGCCATGCGTTCCAGCTCGGTACGGCCTTCCGGCGTACCCACCATCTGTTCCCACAACGGGCGACCATCCTGCATCGCCAGCGCGGCGAGAGTACCGTCGTCGTTGCCGATGAACAGCACGCCCGGGCCGGTCACCACCGGCGCGTTGCCACGCACGGTCAAGGACGGCAATTCCTGCGAGTTGAACCAGCGCTGTTCGCCGGTGGCAGCGTCCAGCGCGGTGGTGCGGCCGTCATTGCTGCGCACGAACACCAGGCCCTGGGCCACGGCCGGCGCGGCGATCACTTCACCGGTGACCTTGGACTTCCACTTTTCGCTGCCATTGGCCGCGTCCAGCGCAATTACCTGCCCGTCCAGCGTGCCGATCACCACCAGGCCGTCACCAACGCCCGGGCCACCGGAAAGACGCAGCTTGGGCTTCTTCTTTTCCTTGGCCGGGCTGTATTCCCAGACTTGCTTGCCGGTCTGCAGGTCGAGCGCGTGAACGCCCCCCTGCACCGCCGCCGCGTATACGCGGCCGTCAGCCACGATCGGCGCCTGGCGCAGGCCGATACGGCCCTCGCCCTTGCCGACGTTCGCCGACCAGATCTTGTCGACCTTGACGCTGGCCTCGAACTTGGTCAGCTCAGCAGGCTCCAGCGCCTTCTTGGCCTCCGCGTCCTTGCCCGCGAACCAACCCTTGACCGTCGAACAACCGGTCAATGCCACTGCCATCAAGGCAACGCCTGCAACTTGCTTGAACTTCATCAATTCTTCTCCGCTGCAGGATCAGCCACGGTGCCGCCGGCGTCCATCAATTTGGTTTCCAGCAAGCGGCGCTGCGGTGCAGCCACGTCCAGCTTGGCCAGCGCTTGGGTGTACAGCTCGCGCGCTTCATCACGCTTGTTCTGCGCCATCAGGGCGTCAGCACGGATCTCCAGACCCGCGCTGTCGTCAGCCTTGCCCAGCAGGGTCGCTGCGTCCTGTGGCTTACCGGTTTCAATCAACAGGCGCGCAATGCGCTGGTCGATCAAGGCCTTGAACTCACCCTCGGTCTTGAGCGCACGCAGGGTCTTGATCGCGTCCTCGTACTTGCCCGCCTCGACCTGGGCCTTGGCCAGTTCCAGCGATGCCAGGTCAGCATAGATGCTGGCCTTGCCACCACCCAACGCCGCAACCTCCTTGGCCGCCTCGTCCAGATTCTTGGACTGCAGGCTGCGAGAGACGGCTTCGTAACGGACGTTGGCCTCGGCAAGCTTGCCGACCTGCTCTTTCTGCCACCACTGCCAACCGGCAATAGCACCAATGCCGAGAACTACTCCGCCGATAATCCCGGCGCCATTCTTGCGCAGCCACGTGCGGACACGTTCGCTTTGTTCGTGCTCGTCGAGCAGGTCGTCAATCGCCATGCGTACTCTCGCTCACCCTGGCGGGGAGCCTTGTTGTTTTGTTCAACGCCTGGTTTCAGTGCGAAACCGGCGCCACGGAGCCTTCAGAGGATACCGTAAAGCGGGCCACATTGCCGCGCTTGTACGGCGCCAGGTCGACGTTACCCGTCGCCTGCTGAACCTCGACCTCGGCCGCATTGCCCAGCACCATGCGCCCCACCTGACCTGCGGTGAAGCTGCGGCTCTCACCGGCGCGTATCAAGGCTTTTTCGACGGTGGTGCCATCCGGAGCGGAGATCTCCACCCAGCTGTCGCCCTTGAAATTCAGGGTCAGTGCCGACGGAGCAGCAGCCGCCGCCGGCCGCGCCATGGGAGCCATCGAGGCGATGTAAGGACCGGTATCTGCAACCGGTGCCGCTGCCGGCGCCTGAACAGGCGCGACCGACTGCCCGACGGCAGCGGCGACAGGAGCCGGTACCGCATCCAGCGAAGCGGTGCTGGGCGGGGCGCTATTGGAACTGCCACTGATCACATACCAGACCGGCACCGCCAGTACCGCCGTGATCACCACGTACACGGCACGACGCCCGATATTCTCGGCCGCACGCTTCAACCGCGGGGTGTGGGTATGACTGACCAGCTTGGGCGGCTCGACCGGCGCGATCCGCGCCTGTTCCAGCAAGCCCCCAAGGTCGACCTTCAACAGGCGCGCGTAACTGCGCAGCTGACCACGCACGAACACCGATGCACCCAAGCGCGACCATTCTTCGGCTTCCAGCGCGGCAACCACCTGCTGCGGCATGCGCAACTGGGCGGCAACCTGGTCCAACGACAAACCGGCGGCCTCACGCGCCCTGCGCAGCTGCTCACCACAACCCACTACACCATCTAAAGCATTTACACCCGGATCGTTGATCACAATGCGTCAGCCTTGGGGATTCGAGGTTGCTGGCGAAGGAAACTCTTCGCGCAACCGCTGCTGGAACCGACCGGCAGCCGTCCTGTCGCCGAGTCGCTCTTCAATCTGAATGGCAAGTTGTAACACGGAAACCGTGGCCGGCGCAGCCGCCAAACGCCGCTGGTAGAAGGCCCTGGCCTCAAAATAGCGACCGTGCAGCACTTCATTGCGGGTCATGGCCTCCAGCGCATAAGCATTGTCCGGCGCCAATCCCAGTGCCTGGCGAAGATTGTCCTCGGCCCGTTCACGCTGCCCCGCATCCAGGGCGCAGCCGCCAGCATTGGCCAGGGCATCTGCGCGCCCGTCATAGTTCGGATCAGCCAAGGCCCGATCAAACCAGACCAGAGCCTCTGCCGGGTGGCCGCTGCCACACAACCAAGCTCCGTAATTATTGAGTACATCGCCCTGCTGCGGAGCGAGCTCGGCTGCCTTGCGGTACAGCACACCTGCCGCCTCGGCGTTGCCTTTCTGCCCCTCAATCACCGCCTGCATGGTGTAAGCGTCAGGCGATCCGGACTCCAGCTTCTGTGCTGAGCGCGCAAACTGCAGGGCTTCGTCCAGCTGCCCGCGCCCGAAGCGATCACCGGAAAGGCGCAGAAGCTCCTGGTAACGCATCCGCTTGTGCGCGGTCTTGTCCTGCTTGACGCTGTAATCCGGCGCCATGATCTGCGGGCGTTCGATCGTGAGCTTGTCCCGCACGCACCCTGCACTGAGCGCGAGCAGGAC
This sequence comes from Stenotrophomonas sp. STEN063, assembly GCF_056854515.1. Taxonomy (NCBI): domain Bacteria; kingdom Pseudomonadati; phylum Pseudomonadota; class Gammaproteobacteria; order Lysobacterales; family Lysobacteraceae; genus Stenotrophomonas; species Stenotrophomonas sp. STEN063. The sequence continues at coordinate 66,599 of NZ_JBXFWF010000003.1, read as the reverse complement.
CAACAGCAGCAGCCAGCGATCAGGCGACCGCATCCCCGCCTTCCTGTTCCTGCAGCAGGCGATTGAACTCGGCCTGGCGACGGGTACGATCCATCACCTGGCCCTTGAGCTGGCCGCAGGCGGCATCGATGTCGTCACCACGGGTGCGGCGAACCATGGTCAACACCTGTGAATCCAGCAGGATCTTCTGGAATGCACGGATCTGCTCCTCGTCCGAGCGCTCATAGCGCGTACCCGGGAACGGGTTGAACGGAATCAGATTGACCTTGCCCGAATCCTTGGCCTGCACGGCGTTATCGAACTGGCGCATCAGCCGTGCCAGCTGGCGGGCGTGCTCAGGCTGATCGTTGATGCCCTTCATCAAGGTGTATTCAAAAGTCACCGAGTCGCGCTTCTTGTTGCCGCGCAGGTAACGCGCGCACGAAGCCATCAGCTCGGCAATCGGGTATTTCTTGTTGAGCGGCACCAGCGTTTCGCGCAGCTCGTCGTTTGGCGCATGCAGCGACACCGCCAGCGACACATCGCTCTCGACCGACAGCCGATCGATCTGCGGCACCAGGCCCGAGGTGGACAAGGTCACCCGCTTGTTGGCCAGGCCGTAGCCCAGGTCATCGCGCATGATGCTCATGGCGCGGATGACGTTGTCGAAATTCATCAACGGCTCGCCCATGCCCATCATCACCACATTGGTGAGACGGCGCATCTGGTGCGGCACGTTGCCCAGGTGGCGCGCTGCAACCCACACCTGGCCGATGATCTCGGCGGTGGTCAGGTTGCGATTGAAGCCCTGGGTAGCAGTTGAACAGAAGGTGCAGTTCAAACCGCAGCCGACCTGCGAAGACACGCACAGCGTGCCGCGGGTCTTGTCGGGGATGTAGACGGTTTCGATTGCGTTCTTGCCATCCACGCCCATCGCCAGCAGCCACTTGTGGGTGCCGTCGTTCGAGGGTTTGTCGAACACGATGTTCGGGACGACGACCTCGGCATGCTGCTGCAGCTTGGCGCGCAGCGACTTGCCGAGGTCGGTCATCTGGTCGAAATCGGTGACGTAGCGATGGTGGATCCACTTCATCACCTGATGGGCACGGAACTTCTGCTCGCCGAGGGTTTCGACGAAGAACTTTTCCAGGCCCGCGCGATCAAGGTCGAGCAGGTTCTGCTTGCCAGCGGTGGCTGCCGTTTTCGGCAACGGCTGGATGGCGGGTGTCTGTACGACCTCGTTCACGACTTCAACCTCTGATTAACGCGAAACCACTTCGGTGGCAGCAAAGAAGTAAGCCACTTCGTTGGCTGCGTTCTCGACCGAATCCGAACCGTGGGCAGCGTTGGCGTCGATCGAATCAGCGAAATCAGCGCGGATGGTGCCCGGCGCTGCGTCCTTCGGATTGGTGGCGCCCAGCAGGTCGCGGTGGGCCAGGACGGCGTTCTCGCCTTCCAGGGCCTGGATCATCACCGGGCCGGAGATCATGAACTCGACCAGCGCGTTGAAGAACGGACGCTCGCGGTGCACGGCGTAGAAGCCTTCAGCTTCACGGCGCGACAGCTGCTTGTACTTTGCAGCGACAACCTTCAGGCCAGCCTTTTCAAAGCGGGCGTAGATTTCACCGATCACGTTCTTGGCAACGGCGTCGGGCTTGATGATGGAAAGAGTGCGCTCGAGCGCCATGGAATTTCTCCGGTAGTGGGCCGGTCGGCCCGAGGGTACATGAAAAAACCCGCGTGCGGACGCGGGCTTAGCCTGAATTGCGGTGGCTAATTCTACCGGGTGACCCCGACGTTTGCACAGCGGCAGATGAATGATGTTGCGCCGCAGCATGACCCAGGCGGGCGGCCGGGCGTAGGATCCAAACAATCGTTTGATTGATTGAGCCAGCCATGGGCAAACCCGCCAGCTTCTCCACCAAGGACCGCATCCTCGGCGCGGCCGAGGAACTGTTCGCCCAGTACGGCTTTGCCGGCACCTCGCTGCGCCAGGTGACCAGTCACGCCGATGTAAACATTGCTGCGGTCAACTACCACTTCGGGTCCAAGGACAACCTGGTCAATGAAGTGTTCCGCCGTCGCATGGACGAGATGACCGCCGCCCGCCTGGGCCAGCTGCAGCTGGCACGCAGCAGCCAGCCCGGCGATCTGCGTGCGGTACTGGCAGCCTTCGTCGAGCCCGCCCTGGCCTTGGCCCAGGACCGCCAGAGCGGCGGCGCCTTCGTCCGCGTCATCGCCCGCGCCTATGCGGAGAAAAACGACAACCTGCGCAAGTTCCTGTCCGACCACTACGGCCATGTGCTGCGCGAGTTCGGCAAGGCCATCGACGCCTGCATCCCGGGCCTGAGCAAGGAAGAGCTGTACTGGCGCCTGGACTTCCTGGCCGGTTCGCTGACCTATGCCATGGCCGATTTCGGGCTGATCAAGCGTCCGCACAACATCAGCGAGGCCGAGCACCGCAGCAAGGCCGCGCAGGAATTGATCCATTTCGCCGAAGCCGGGTTCCGCGCCAGCGTGCGCAATCCGACCTCCCCCGTCGTTCCCTGATCCAACCGTCATCGCAGACCAAAGGTTTATCGATATGTCCAATTCCCTGCTTGTCCGCCGCGCCGCCGTACTTGGCGCAGGCGTCATGGGTGCGCAGATCGCCGCCCACCTGACCAATGCCGGCGTCGACACCGTGCTGTTCGACCTGGCCGCCAAGGAAGGTCCTGCCGACGGCATCGTGCTCAAGGCCATTGCCAACCTCGGCAAGCTGAGCCCGGCCCCGCTGGCCAGCAAGGCGCTGGCCGAAGCCATCACCCCGGCCAATTACGACTCCGGGCTGGAGCAACTGCGCGACTGCGACCTGATCATCGAAGCCATCGCCGAACGGATGGACTGGAAGCAGGACCTGTACAAGAAGATCGCGCCGTTCGTGAACGAACACGCGGTGCTGGCCTCCAACACCTCGGGGCTGGGCATCAACAAGCTGGCCGACGTGCTGCCGGAAGAACTCCGCCACCGCTTCAGCGGCGTGCATTTCTTCAACCCGCCGCGCTACATGCACCTGGCCGAGCTGATCCCGGCCAAGACCACCGACAAGTCGGTGCTGGAAGGCCTGGAAACCTTCCTGACCACCAACCTTGGCAAGGGCGTGGTCTATGCCAAGGACACCCCGAACTTCATCGGCAACCGCATCGGCGTGTTCTCGATCCTGTCGACCATCCACCACACCCAGCAGTTCGGCCTGGGCTTTGACGAAGTGGACGGCTTGACCGGGCCACTGGTCGGCCGCCCGAAGTCGGCTACGTATCGCACCTCCGACGTGGTCGGCCTGGACACCATGGCCCACGTCATCAAGACCATGGGCGACACCCTGCCCGACGACCCGTGGCACAAGTACTTCAACGCGCCGGCATGGCTGGGTGCGCTGATCGGCAAGGGTGCATTGGGCCAGAAGACCGGCGCCGGCATCTTCCGCAAAGTCGGCAAGGACATCATGGTCGTCGACCTTGAGAAGCAGGACTACCGTCCGGCCGACCGCGTCGCCGCACCGGAAGTGGTCGAGATCCTGAAGATCAAGAACCCGGCCGAAAAGTTCGCCAAGCTGCGCGAAAGCCAGCACCCGCACGCACAGTTCCTGTGGGCGACGTTCCGCGACCTGTTCCACTACAGCGCCTACCACCTGGCCGACATCGCCGAAACCGCACGCGACGTCGATCTGGCGATCCGCTGGGGTTACGGCTGGTCCTTGGGCCCGTTCGAGACCTGGCAGGCTGCCGGTTGGAAGCAGGTGGCGCAGTGGATCGCCGACGACATCGCGGCCGGCAAGAGCATGAGCAATGCCCCGCTGCCGGCCTGGGTGCTGGACGGCCGTGACGGCGTGCATGCCGCAGAAGGCAGCTACAGCCCGTCGCAGAATGCATTGGTGCCGCGCTCGTCACTGCCGGTGTACCAGCGCCAGCGCTTCCCGGATGCGCTGCTGGGCGAGAAATTCGCGCAGGGCGAAACCGTGTTCGAGAACGACGGCATCCGTCTGTGGACCGACGGCGATGGCATCGGCGTCATCAGCTTCAAGACCAAGATGAACACCGTCTCCGACCAGGTCCTGGACGGCATCCAGCACGCGATTGCCTTGTCCGAGAAGCAGTTCAAGGGCGTGGTGATCTGGCAGAACAAGGAGCCCTTCTCCGCCGGTGCCGATCTGTCCGGCGCACTGGGCGCCTTGAAGGCCGGCAAGTTCGCCGAGTTCGAGGCGATGGTTGCCAACTTCCAGCGCACCAGCCAGCGCATCAAGTACGCCACCGTGCCGGTAGTCACCGCGGTGCGCGGCCTGGCGCTGGGCGGCGGCTGCGAATTCCAGATGCACGCGGCCAAGTCGGTTGCGGCGCTGGAGAGCTACATCGGCCTGGTGGAAGCCGGCGTTGGCCTGCTGCCGGCCGGTGGCGGCCTGAAGGAAATTGCCGTGCGCGCCTCGCAGGCGGCCGGTCCGGACGGCGACGTGTTCGCCGAGCTGAAAAAGACCTTCGAAACCGTCGCCATGGCCAAGGTCTCCAACTCGGCGGTCAACGCCAAGGAGCTGGGCCTGATGCGCGGCACCGACAAGGTCGTGTTCAACAGCTTCGAGCTGCTGCACATCGCCAAGGCCGAAGTCACCGCGCTGGCCGAAGGCGGCTACCGTCCGCCGATGCCGGCACGCCGCATCCGCGTGGCCGGCGACGTTGGCATTGCCACCTTCAAGATGATGCTGGTCAACATGCTGGAAGGCCGCTTCATCAGCCCCTACGACTACGAGATCGCCGAGCGCATCGCCACCGTGCTGTGCGGCGGCAAGGTCGACCGCAACAGCGTGGTCGACGAAGAGTGGCTGCTGACCCTGGAGCGCAAGCACTTCGTCGAACTGGCCCAGCAGGAAAAGACCCAGGCCCGTATCGCGCACATGCTGACCACCGGCAAGCCGCTGCGGAACTGAGTGAGCGTGCTTCGGGGCGGCGCTGCCAGCGCTGCCCCCGCCCGCCCTCACGCTCACACCTATTGAAGAGATCACTGCAATGACCAAGCAAATCCAGGACGCCTACATCGTCGCCGCCACCCGCACCCCGGTTGGCAAGGCGCCCAAGGGCATGTTCCGCAACACCCGTCCGGACGACATGCTCGCCCACGTGCTCCGTTCCGTGGTCGCACAGGCCCCGGGCGTGGACGTCAACCGCATCGATGACGCCATCATCGGCTGCGCCATGCCTGAAGCCGAGCAAGGCATGAACGTGGCGCGCATCGGCGTGCTGCTGGCCGGCCTGCCCAACACCATCGCCGCGCAGACGGTGAACCGCTTCTGCTCGTCCGGCCTGCAAGCCGTGGCGATGGCCGCTGACCAGATCCGTCTGGGCAACAGCGACCTGATGCTGGCCGGCGGCACCGAGTCGATGTCGATGGTGCCGATGATGGGCAACAAGATCGCGATGGCACCGAGCGTGTTCGACAACGACCACGTCGCCATCGCCTACGGCATGGGCATCACCGCCGAGAAGGTCGCCGAGGAATGGAAGGTCTCGCGCGAAGAACAGGACGCATTCGCCCTGGCCTCGCACCAGAAGGCCATCGCCGCGATCCAGAACGGCGAGTTCAAGGACGAGATCAGCCCCTACGACATCGTCTCGCACCTGCCTGACGTGGCCGATGGCAAGCGCATCATCACCCGCACCAAGCTGGCCGACACCGACGAAGGCCCGCGCCTGGATTCGTCCGCAGAAGGCCTGGCCAAGCTGCGCCCGGTGTTCCGCAACGGCCAGTTCGGCGGTTCGGTCACTGCAGGCAATTCCTCGCAGATGAGCGATGGTGCCGGTGCGGTGCTGCTGGCCTCCGAGCAGGCGATCAAGGACTACGGACTGACCCCGCTGGCCCGCTTCGTCAGCTTCTCGGTCGCCGGCGTGCGCCCGGAAGTGATGGGCATCGGCCCGATCGCGGCGATCCCGAAGGCACTGAAGCAGGCTGGCCTGAGCCAGGACCAGTTGGACTGGATCGAGCTCAATGAAGCTTTTGCCGCACAGTCGCTGGCGGTCATCCGTGACTGCGGCCTGGACCCGTCCAAGGTCAATCCGCTGGGCGGCGCCATCGCCCTGGGCCACCCGCTGGGCGCCACCGGCGCGATCCGTACCGCCACCCTGCTGCACGGCCTGCGCCGTCGCCAGCAGAAGTACGGCATGGTCACTATGTGCATTGGCACCGGCATGGGCGCGGCGGGTATTTTCGAGTCGCTGTAAGCGATCTGCTGCGCTGTTGATTGAAGAAGGCGGCCTGAAGGCCGCCTTCTTTTTGCATGGTTCATCGCGATGCGCCAGAAACAGAAAAGCAGCCTTGCGGCTGCTTCTCCACTTCATTGGGCTGACAGATGGCGTCAGCCTGCAGAATACTCCCGGCGCTTACTCCGCCAGCATCTTCTGCATCGCCGCTCGAGCCGGCCCTGCCAGCTTCTCGTTCTCCAACGCGAAGCGCACGGTCGCCTCGATCAGGCCCAGATGGGTGCCGCAGTCAAAACGCGTACCTTCAAAGCGATACGCATCTACCTGCTCGGTCTTGAGCAGCTGCGCGATCGCATCGGTCAGCTGGATCTCGCCACCTGCGCCGGTGCCGGTGGCCTCCAGCAACTCGAAGATCTTCGGGCTGAGTACATAGCGGCCAACCACTGCCAGGTCACTCGGCGCGTCCTCCGGCTTCGGCTTTTCGACGATCTGGCTGATATGCCCCTTGCGACCATCGAACTTGTCGGTGGCAACGATGCCGTAGCTACCGGTCTTGTCGTGCGGCACGTCTTCCACCGCAATGACGCTGGCGCCGGTGGCAGCGTTGAGATCGGCCATCTGCTTGAGCGCGCCGTCGCCGCGGTTCCAGATCAGGTCGTCCGGCAACAGCACCGCGAACGGCTCATCACCAACGATCGCTTTGGCACACAGCACGGCATGGCCAAGACCAAGCGCTTCGGTCTGGGTCACGAACACCGCACGCACGCCCTTGGGCAAAACGTGCCGAATCAGCTCCAGCTGCTCCCGCTTGCCAGCGCGCTCCAGCTTCTGCTCCAGTTCGTAGGCCTTGTCGAAGTAGTCAGCGACCGCATGTTTGTAGCGGTTGGTGATGAAGATCAACGTATCGCAACCGGCCTCGATCGCCTCATCAACCGCGTACTGGATCAACGGCCGATCAATGATCGGCAGCATTTCCTTCGGCACGGTTTTAGTGGCTGGCAGGAAGCGCGTTCCAAGTCCGGCAACGGGGAATACCGCTTTTTTGATTCGACCGTGCATCAGTGACTTCTTCCACCTTCTTTGGAGTTGGGAAACGGAACAATATTGCCCCCCGCCGACTGTTCCGTCACGTCTTCGGCAGACATGAATTCGGGAATCGTTGCCGAAAGGATAGTGCGCATCGCCTCCACATCATAGGCTGCAACAGCCTTCCGGAGTGCCGCCACGTTGTTCAATACCAGCTCTGGAGAGAACTCGCGCACCCCTGCGGCCATTACTTTCGGATGCGCGGTCGGCTGGCAGTTCTCGTCGGCGTAGAACAAGCTCTCGTGCAGTTTCTCCCCCGGGCGCAAGCCGGTGTAGACGATCGGAACATCGATCCCGGGCTGCTTGCCCGCCAGCCGGATCATCTGCTCGGCAAGGTGGCGGATGAACACCGGCTCGCCCATGTCCAACATGTAGATCGCCCCACGTGAAGACGAAGCCGCCGCCTGCAGAATCAACAGACAGGCCTCCGGAATCGTCATGAAATAGCGACTTACATCGGGATGGGTGACGGTAATCGGGCCGCCCTTGCGGATCTGCTCACGGAACATCGGCACCACGCTCCCCACCGAGCCCAGCACATTGCCGAAACGAACGGTGACAAAGCGGGTGTGGGCGCTGCGCCGGTTCAAGCTCTGGCAGATCATCTCGGCGTAGCGCTTGGTTGCGCCCAAAGCATTGGCCGGATCAACCGCCTTGTCGGTCGAAATGAAGACGAAGTTCTCAACCCGCGACTCAATGCAGGCGGTGGCAACGCATTCGGTCGACAAGGTGTTGTTGCGCACTGCTTCGCGCAACTGCGCCTCCAACAACGGCACTTGCTTGTAAGCCGCAGCATGGAACACAGTATCGGGGTTGTAGCTATGCAGCGCGTGGCGGATCACTGCAGGATCGCCGCAATCGCCTAGCACACCATGAACGTCCAGATCCGGGAAGCTCCTGCTCAGCTCCGCCTGGATATTGATCATCAGCAGCTCGCTGATTTCCAGGACCACGATGCGCGATACGCCATGCCGCGCACATTGACGACAAAGCTCCGAACCAATGGAACCACCACCACCAGTCACCAGCACGGTACGCCCGCGCAGCCAGCTGCGCAGCAGCTCCCAATCCGGCAGGATGGGCTTGCGCCCAAGCAGGTCTTCGATGGCGACTTCCTTGAGCTGACCTGGCAGCGAGCTGCCTTCCAGAATATCGGTCAATCGCGGAACCGTGCGGAACGGCAAACCGGTGCTCTCACAAAGTGCTACCACCCGCTGCATGCCCGCGGCATCAAGCGTGGGAATTGCAATGACCAGCAGTTTGGCGCTGGTCTCCTTGGCAACCACCGCAACCTCGTCCAAGGTGCCGAGAATTGCCGCGCCGTGCAACCAAGCGCCCTGCAGGTGCGGGGAGTCATCCAGCAATCCCACCGGCTCATAGTCGCCGGACCGACGCAGGTCCTTGATCAGTGACTCGGCAGCCTGACCGGCCCCCAATACCAGCACGCGCCGTGCGCGGGCATCCGAATGCTGTGCCTGGTAGTCCTTCCATGCTCGGTAAAGCAGGCGGGGACCACCCAGCATCGCAGACAACGCGAAGGGGTAAACCACCAACACGGATATTGGAATACCTTCCAGACGGCGATAGGAAAACACCATGACTATCGCCAGCAGCCCGATGAAGCTGGCCTTGAAGATATTGATCAGGTCGGCAACCGACGCAAATCGCCACAGGCCCCGGTACAGCCCAACCTTCCAGAACGCGACCGCCTGGATCGCAATGACCGCCGCAACATCGAGCGAAAGCCAGGGGTGAACGGGACCGGCATCCAGCAAGGCAAAGCGTGCCATCAACAGTAACTGCCAACACAACCAGACCATCACCAGGTCGTGAAGCATTACCGCATAGCGTGGACCACCGCCAACAAAGCGCTCGAACCAAGACGCCATAAAGAACTCTGTCCTTAATTAAGTGCCTTCGCACGCAAAAGGGCCCATGCCAGTGCCGTAGCACCCAGCCAGGTAACACCCCCTGCCCACCCCCAACCTAGGGGAAGCCTTGAAAATTGCGCTGCAAGTGTAAGCCCCACAAGGCTGAAGAGCGAATACCCCAGCGTAACAGCTGCGTGACTGTATTCACGCTTCACAAAGCGTTGATACAGATGCTGGGTATGTGGCTGCATCCATTGCTCGCCTTTCAGCATTCGTGAAAACAACGTGAAGCCCGAATCCGCCAGAAATACCGCCGGCAACATCAACCACAGTACCGGTGCCCTGTCGGTAACACTCAGCCCAAGCGCCAGCAGACCGGCCACCAGATAGCCAAGCGCGCCACTACCCACGTCCCCCATGAAAATCCGAGCCCGGGGAAAGTTGAATGGCAGGAATCCCGCACAACCTGCTGCCAGCACCCACCCGGACAGCGCATAGGGCGCCGGCAGCATCCATGCCGCCCCCAGCCCGACCAGGATGGCCTGGGTAGTAGCCAAGCCATTGATGCCATCCATGAAGTTCCAGATGTTCACCAGCGACACGGCCAGTCCAAAACAAAACACGGCCTTCACCAGACTCCCGGTGCCCAGCCATACCAATACCGCCAGCAGCAGTCCGGCCAACAAGTGAACGCATAGCCGTGGCAACGCGGGCAGCGAACGGTGATCGTCCCACCAGCCGATTCCCGCCACCATCAACAGGCCAAGCGCGAACACCAACAGCACGAGCGCATGGCCCGGCAACCACACAGCACCCAACGCGCAGGCCAGCAGTTGCGAAACCACAATGCCGATGCCGCCGCCGCGGGGAGTCGATACGATGTGACTGCGGCGCTCGCCAGGCTGGTCGATCAACTGCTGCCAGCGCGCATAGCGGATCGCCAGCCAGGTAACCGCCGCTGCGGTAGCCAGCACCAGCAGCACCAACCAGTAATGCGGTCCCGGCACTCAGAGCACCGCGAAGTTCAATAGCGGCTTGACCGTACCCCACTCCTTGCAGCTGGGACATTGCCAGTGGTGCGTCCGCGCACCGAAGCCGCAACGCGTGCAGCGATAGGCTGGATTGCGGACCAGCAACTGATCGGTGATGTGCTTGAGGTCCTGCAGGGTGGCGACCGGATCAGCACCTTCGGCCAAGGTCAGATCGATCAAGGCGGACTCACCACGCACCGATGGCCGATCCTTGAGCTGGCGCCCCAGATAGGCACGTGCAGGTGCCGGCCCCTCCTGCTCTTCCATCAAGCGGGTGAGCGCCAACACCGGCGCGATGCCGCGGTAGTGCTCGGTCATCTCAGCCAGGAACGCACGTGCGCCTGCGAGATCACCGACATTGCGGTAGTTCTTCAGCAACTGCGGCAGGATTTCGGGCAGGTAGTCCGGATCATTGCGTGCCGCCCGCTCAAACGCGCGCACGGCCGCTTCGTCGTTGCCGAAATCGCTTTCCAGACGACCTTCGATGATGCCTGCGCGCACACTCATCGCATCGGCGACATTGGCCCGATTGATCGCCGCACGCGCGTCGTCCAACCGCCCGGCCGCGCGGTAACGTTCGGCCAGTTCGCATTCAAACTGCCCGATCAGCTTGCCCATCGGCTCGTCGGTGACCGCTTCATAGCGGGTTGCGTTCTCGATGGCCTTTTCCCAATCGCGCTCGGCCTGATAGATGCCGATCAAATGCTTCAAGGCCTGCGGGGCACGCTGGTCGAGCTGCGCCAACTCGGTGAATACGGTTTCGGCGCGATCCAGCAGGCCGGACTTCATATAGTCCTCGCCGAGCGCAAGCAAGGCCTGCACACGCTGCGTGTCACTCAGGTCATTGCGATTGACCAGACCTTGGTGCAGACGGATCGCCCGGTCCACTTCACCACGACGACGGAACAGGTGTCCCAACGCAACCTGGGTCTCGAAGGTTTCCTTGTCCAGTTCTGCAATATGCAGGAACAACTCGATGGCCTTGTCCGGCTGCTCGTTGAGCAGATAGTTCAAGCCGCGGAAATAGGTACTGGAAAGACGGGTGACCTGATTCTCGCTGTGGCGTTGACCACTGCGACGACCAATCACCCAGCCGGCGATCGCGGCAACCGGCAGGCACAGGAAAAACCAGAACCACTCACTGATGAAGGCCATCGTTGCTCAGCGTCCGTCAAAAGGAGAAGGCGTCTGCGCGGCAGGCGCAGCAGGTTCTGATGCCGTCAGGGCAGCAGCTTTGTTGGCGCGACGCAGTTTGGTGTACATCGGCACCACCAGCGCCGCCATCACCATGCCCCCGCCCACCAGGGCGCCGAGCAACAGCGATGCAATGATTGCGATACCCGAGGTGGTCTTGAGCACCCAGAACGCAAGGCTGATTTCGATGGGCTGCGAGTTGAGCGAGCCGATCACCAGACCGCCTATCAACACTGCCAGCAGAATCACTAATCGAACGGTCTTCATGCGCCGGCTTACTCCTGTAACAAGAGCCCGTAGCTTACCGTTCAGCGGAAGAAATGGCAGCAGTCAATCTGCTGCGCAACACCCAGCCAGGACCACTCAGGCAGGGTCGCTTTCCAGCGGCACCACAGAACTGACGCGCTCGCGCAGCTCCTTGCCCGGCTTGAAATGCGGAACATGCTTGCCCGGCAACGCAACCGACTCACCCGTCTTCGGGTTACGGCCCAGTCGCGGCGGGCGGTAATGCAGCGAGAAACTACCGAAACCGCGGATCTCGATGCGGTCGCCGGAGGACAGCGCCCCACCCATCATTTCCAGCAACGACTTCACCGCCAGATCGACATCATCAGCCTTCAGGTGCGCCTGGTGGCGCGCGAGGATTTCGATCAATTCGGATTTGGTCATTGCGTACTCGTCAATGGCAGGGTCTTACCCTGAAACGGCCCGGACTGATGTCCGGGCCGCCAGGTCAAATCTACAACAGGAAACCGATTACTCGGACTTGTTGCCGTTCAACTGTGCACGCAGCAGCGCGCCCAGCTGGGTGGTGCCGCTGGATGCCGAAGAGGACTGGTATTCCTCCAGCACTTCGCGCATTTCGGCATCGTCCTTGGCCTTGATCGACAGCTGCAGGGTACGGCCCTTGCGGTCCATGCCCACGAACTTGGCTTCGATCTTGTCGCCGACCTTCAGGAACTGGGTCGCGTCGTCGACGCGCTCGTTGGCGACGTCACGTGCCGAGACGTAGCCTTCGATGCCGTCAGCCAACTCGATGGTAGCGCCCTTGGCATCAACTTCCTTGACCACGCCTTCGACCTTCGAACCCTTCGGGTTGGCAGCCATGTACTGACCGAACGGGTCCTGCTCAAGCTGCTTGACGCCCAGCGAGATGCGCTCGCGCTCCGGATCGACGGCCAGGACCACTGCGTCCAGGGTGTCGCCCTTCTTGAAGTTGCGAACCACGTCTTCGCCGGTGGTGTTCCAGCTGATGTCCGACAGGTGCACCAGGCCGTCGATGCCGCCGTCCAGACCGATGAAGATACCGAAATCGGTGATCGACTTGATCTGGCCGGAAACCTTGTCGCCCTTCTTGAAGATGGCGGCGAAGGTTTCCCACGGGTTGGCAGCAACCTGCTTCATGCCCAGCGAGATACGACGACGCTCTTCATCAACGTCCAGCACCATCACTTCGACTTCATCACCAACCTGGACAACCTTGGACGGGTTGACGTTCTTGTTGGTCCAATCCATCTCGGAGACGTGCACCAGGCCTTCAACGCCCGGCTCGATCTCAACGAATGCGCCGTAATCAGTCACGTTGGAGACCTTGCCGAACACGCGGCTGTTGGCCGGGTAACGACGTGCGATGTTGTCCCACGGATCCTCGCCCAGCTGCTTCAGGCCCAGCGAAACGCGGTTGCGCTCGCGGTCGAACTTCAGCACGCGCACGTCCAGCTCGTCGCCGACGTTCACGACTTCGGACGGATGGCGCACGCGCTTCCATGCCATGTCGGTGATGTGCAGCAGGCCGTCGATACCGCCCAGGTCCACGAATGCGCCGTAATCGGTCAGGTTCTTGACGACACCCTTCAGGATTGCGCCTTCCTGCAGCTTGTCCATCAGCTGCTCGCGCTCTTCCGAGTGCTCGCTCTCGACAACTGCACGACGCGACACGACCACGTTGTTACGCTTGCGGTCCAGCTTGATGAGCTTGAATTCCAGCTCCTTGCCTTCCAGGTAGGCCGGGTCGCGCACGGGGCGCACATCGACCAGCGAACCGGGCAGGAATGCGCGGACATCCTTGATGTCCACGGTGAAACCACCCTTGACCTTGCCGCTGATGCGACCGGTGATGGTTTCGTTCTTTTCCAACGCTTCTTCCAGCTCGTCCCACACCATGGCGCGCTTTGCCTTCTCGCGCGACAGGACGGTTTCGCCGAAGCCGTTCTCGATCGAGTCCAGTGCAACCTTTACCTGGTCGCCCACGCCCACGTCGATTTCACCAGCGTCGTTACGGAACTGTTCGATCGGCACGATGCCTTCGGACTTCAGGCCGGCGTTGATCACGACCACGTCGCCGCGGACTTCAACGACGGTACCGATAACGATGGCACCGGGCTTCAGCTTGGCCAGATTGGCCTGACTGGCTTCAAACAGTTCTGCAAATGATTCGGTCATTAGATTTACTCAGTTGAACATATGGACAGCGGATCTGTTGCGAAAACCCGTACTGTCCAGCCTGTTGGACGACCCCATGACAGCGGCCGAATGTGAATGAAAAAGCCCACCACGCACCATTGCGCAGCGGGTTGTTGCAACATCTTTGCTACGACTGCGATCGATCAACTGACCGCACTCAACGCTGCGAGGATCAGGCTTCCTTGGAAACCAGACCCAGCACCTTGGCAACGACGTCGTCGATGCCAATACCGCTGGTGTCGATGAGGATGGCGTCATCGGCCGGCCTCAGGGGCGCCACTGCGCGCTGTGCATCACGGGCGTCGCGGGCCATGATCTCACGCAGGAGGTCTTCAAAGTTAACCGAAACCCCTTTTTCTTTCAACTGTTTATGCCGCCGCTCGGCCCGCTCCTCGGCGCTCGCGGTCAGGAAAACCTTGAATGGGGCATCAGGAAAGATGACGGTTCCCATATCTCGGCCATCAGCCACCAACCCGGGCAAAACCCTGAATGCGCGCTGACGCTCCTTCAGCGCGGCCCGCACCTCGGGGATGGCGGCAATGGCCGAGGCCAGTGCTCCCGTCGTCTCCAGACGCAGCTCATCGGTGGCGTCGCTGCCGTTGACCAGTACCCGCAGGCTCTCGCCCTGCTCGATGAACTGGACCTTGGTGTCAAAGGTGCAGCGCACCAGCGCCGAGGCATCGGAGGTATCGATATCAGCCCAGCTGGCGGCCACACCCACGGCGCGATACAGCGCGCCGGAGTCCAGGTAATGCCAGCCCAGCTGGCGGGCAATGATGCGGCTGACAGTACCCTTGCCAGCCCCGGACGGGCCATCAATGGTGAGAACGGGAGGCAATTGGCTCATTTAAACGCCTGTCTGGAACGAGATTCGGGCTATTCTAACGCCCCGCACTGCCCTGCCCGCACCCGTTTGCAGGCAAGCACTTGAACTGGCGCGGAAATACCCAGTAGAATGGCGGGCTTGAACGGGCGTTACCCTGCATATCCGCGGCCACGCTCCTAAGATCTCCTTACCAGTATCCGCCGAGGTATGTCATGAAAGTTCTGTCCTCCCTGAAGTCGGCGAAGACCCGTCACCGTGATTGCAAAGTTGTGCGCCGTCGCGGCAAGATCTTCGTGATCTGCAAGTCGAACCCGCGCTTCAAGGCTCGCCAGCGCTGAGCCAACTGGCGCAAGCCAGGGCTTGATCCTCAGGGGTCAGGCAACGCCAAAAAGCCGCCTTCCGGGCGGCTTTTTGCGTACCGGGCCAGGCACCGCGGTGACGCATGGCTGAGTGCATGCAGCAACAACGACGCAGGACCACACTTTCATCGTCAATTTTTGCTGTAATCCCAACCTGTCCTCTGGGGAGATGTGACCATGAAGCACGCATTCAAGATTCTGAGCCTGATCGCCGTCCTTGCCGCCGCGCCGGCAGCGCAGGCTGACACGTTGCTGATCGAGCGCGCACAGGAGAAGCCGGCCCAGGCCATCCCAGCCCGAGGCCAGAGCATGGCCGAGGTGGAAGCCCGCTTCGGCGCACCGAGCGAGCGCATGGACCCGCGCGGCGGCCAGAAACGGCAATGGCCAACCATCAACCGCTGGGTTTATCCGGCCTTTACCGTGTACTTCGAGAAGCAGCGCGTGATCGACGTGGTAGCCCGCCAGGCCAGCCCGGATGAAATCGGGCCAAAGCCCCCGATCCGCTGACCCCTTTCCAGGCGGCAGGCCCTGGCCTGCCGCTCCAACGCCCGACCGGGCCGAACGCATCCAAGAAGAATGAACGAAACGCTCCGCTTTCCAGCCGAATGGGAAACCCAGTCCGGCGTATTGATCGCCTGGCCGAATGCCGACACCGACTGGGCCGAGCGCCTGGCCGAGGTTGAGGAAACCTACATCGCCCTGGTCAGCGCGATCACCCGCTACCAGCCGGTGCTGATCTGCGTGGCCGATGACGACATCGAGACCTACGCGGAAATGCGCCTGCGCTCGAACCGCGTGGACATGGATCGCGTGCAGTTCGTCACCGCACCTTACGATGACACCTGGTTGCGCGATTCCGGCCCGATCACCCTCAAGCGCGCCGACGGCAGCTTCCAGCTGCTGGATTTCCGCTTCACCGGCTGGGGCGGCAAGTTCGAAGCCAGCCTCGATGACCAACTGGTCGGCGTGCTCGACCAGGCCCAGGTGTTCAACAATGCGCAGGTCCGCAGCATTCCGTTCGCGCTCGAGGGCGGCGCCATCGACACCGACGGTGCCGGCACCCTGCTGACCACCTGGAAGTGCCTGCACGAACGCCACCCCGAGCGCGACCGCGATTCACTCAGCACCGACATGGCCAGCTGGATGCAGCAGGACCGCGTGCTGTGGCTGGACCACGGCTACCTGGAAGGCGACGACACAGACGCGCACATCGATACCCTCGCCCGCTTCGCCTCGGCCGACAGCATCGTTTACCAGAACTGCGACGACCCACAGGATTCGCATTACGCCGAGCTGCAGGCCATGGGCGCCGAACTGGCCGCACTGCGCACCAGCGACGGCAAGCCTTACCGCCTGTTCCCGCTGCCCTGGGCGGAGCCGGTTCTGGACGAAGGCCGCCGTCTGGCAGCCTCGTACGCCAATTTCCTGATCATCAATGGCGCGGTACTGATGCCGGCCTATGGCGACGCCGCCGATGGTGTCGCGCGTGACGTACTGGCACAGGCTTTCCCCGACCGCGAAATCGTGCAGGTTCCCTGCCGCTCGCTGATCTGGCAGAACGGCAGCCTGCACTGCATCACCATGCAGCTGCCAGCCGGCCTGCTGAAAAACTGAGCTGATCCACCTGTAGAGCCGAGCCATGCTCGGCTGAACAGCACGTCGCGTATCCGTGCTTCATGACGCCGGAACGAACAGCAGCCGAGCATGGCTCGGCTCTACCGTAAAGGCGCCATCTCCGCAGCCCCTCCGTTCAGCCCAGACCGCATTGCCGGCCCACATCCGCGTTAACATTCGTCCTTTCCCCCGCAGGATCGCAGCATGAACTCGCGCAGCCCTCTTACCGTCGCCTTGGTGCAGGAACGAAACCACGGTGATGCCGCCGCCAACCTGGCCGTGATTGATGCACGCGTAGCCGAGGCTGCCGCGCAGGGCGCGAAACTGGTGCTGCTGCAGGAACTGCACAACGGCGCGTACTTCTGCCAGCACGAATCGGTGGATGAGTTCGACCTGGCCGAGCCGATTCCCGGCCCCAGCACCGAACATCTCGGCGCCTTGGCCAGGAAACATGGCGTGGTCATCGTCGGCTCGCTGTTCGAGCGCCGCGCCGCTGGCCTGTACCACAACACCGCCGTTGTCTTCGAAAAGGACGGCACCTTGCTGGGCAAGTACCGCAAGATGCACATCCCCGATGACCCGGGCTTCTACGAGAAGTTCTACTTCACTCCCGGCGACATCGGCTTCAAGCCGATCGAGACCTCGGTGGGTCGCCTCGGCGTGCTGGTCTGCTGGGACCAGTGGTATCCGGAGGCCGCCCGCCTGATGGCCCTGGCCGGTGCCGAGCTGCTGCTCTATCCGACCGCGATCGGCTGGGACCCGGACGATGTGCAGGACGAGAAGAACCGCCAGCGCGATGCCTGGGTGCTGAGCCACCGCGGCCATGCCGTTGCCAACGGCGTGCCGGTGCTGAGCTGCAACCGCGTCGGCCACGAAGCCTCGCCACTGGGCGCTTCCGGCATCAACTTCTGGGGCAACAGCCACGTGCTGGGCCCGCAAGGTGAATTCATCGCCGAAGCCGGCACCGATGCAACCCTGCTGGTCTGCGACGTCGACCTGCAGCGCAGCGAGCACGTGCGCCGGATCTGGCCGTTCCTGCGTGACCGCCGCATCGATGCCTACGGCGACCTGCTCAAGCGCTACATCGACTGACCGGACCTGACATGAGCCTGCAGCTGCGCACCGCAACCCCCGCTGACATCCCGGCCATCACCGCGATCTACGCGGTGGAGGTGCGCGAGCTGGTCAACACCTACGAGTACGAAGTCCCCACCGCGGCGGAGATGGCGCAGCGCATGCAGGACATCACCGCGCGCGGCTTCCCCTATCTCGTCGCCACCATCGACGACGAGGTAGCCGGTTACGCCTACGCAAACAGCTACCGGGCCCGCATCGCCTATCAATGGACCGTGGAGAACTCGGTCTACGTCGATGCTCGCTTCCAGGGCAAAGGCGTTGGCAAGGCCTTGATGCAAGCCTTGATCGACGAATGCACCGCACGCGGCTTCCGGCAGATGATCGCGGTGATCGGCGAACCGACCAATACCGCGTCGATCAAGCTGCACGAGCGCTTCGGCTTTGAGTTGGTTGGCGTGTTCCGCGGCCTTGGCCGCAAGCACGGTCGCTGGCTGGACACGGTACAGATGCAACGCGCACTCGGCGACGGTGCCGACAGCGCCCCATCCAATGAATGAAGCAATGACTGACTCCTCTATCGAAGCCGGCGGCGAACTGCTGGCCGGCCAGCCTGTGCGCGTGATTGAACGCGACGGCGTGCGCTACACCCTCCTGGGCACTGCCCACGTCTCTGCAGCCAGCGTACAAGCGGTTGAGCAGGCCATCGCCAGCGGCCAGTACGACGCGGTCGCAGTCGAACTGGACCCGCAGCGCCTGCAGGCGCTGACCAACCCCAATGCCCTGGCACAGCTGGATCTGGTAGAAGTGATCCGCAAGGGCCGCGTGGCGCTGTTTGCCGCCAACCTCGCGCTGGCCGCTTACCAGCGCCGTCTCGCCGAGCAGTTGGGGATCGAACCCGGTGCTGAACTGAAGCGCGCGGTGGAACTGGCCAAGGCCAACGATCTGCCAGTGCACCTGATCGACCGTGATGTCGGCCTCACCTTCCGCCGCGCTTCGCAGAGCCTTGGCTTTTTCGGCAAGCTGAAGCTAGTGATGGGTCTGGGTGCCGGCCTGTTCTCGTCCGAGGATGTGGGCGAAGAAGAAATCGAGAAGCTCAAGCAAGGCGACATGCTGGAATCGAGCTTCGGCGAGTTCGCCAACGAAAGCCCGGCGCTGTACCAGGCCATCATCGGCGAGCGCGACCGTTACATGGCTACGCGTCTGCGCGAGGAACACAACAGCGAGCAGCGCAATGTGCTGGCGGTTGTTGGCGCGGGTCACCTTGCTGGCCTGGCCCGTTACCTGGAAACCGACACCGACGCCCCGGGCCCGCTGCGCGAGCAGTTGGAGTCGGTGCCGAAGAAACGCAACATCCCGTGGATCACGCTGGGCATCCTGGCCATCGTGCTGGGCGGGATTGGGTTTGGTTTCTGGAAGGGCGGCATGGGCATGGGTGCCGACATGCTGCTGACCTGGGCGATGTTCACCGGTGGCCTGGCTGGCTTGGGTGCATTGCTTGCTGCCAGCCATCCGCTGAGCATTCTGACCGCGATCGTGGTTGCGCCGTTCAAGCCCTTCCGTTTGAGCATTCCCACCGGTGCGTTTTCGGCGCTGGTGGAAACGCGCCTGCGCAAGCCGACGTATCAGGATTTCCTGCAACTGCGTGATGATGCGCAGAGCCTGAAAGGCTGGTACCGGAATCGCGTTACCCGCATCGTGCTGACTTTCATGCTGACCAATATCGGCAGCATGCTGGGACTGTGGCTTACCGGTTTCAGTGTTTATGGGAAGCTGGCTGGGTGAAGCCTTTGCTTTGAGGCCTTTGCTTTGAGCTTTGGTTTAAAAGCTGGAGATGCTTTAAAAGCTTAGAAGCGCCCTCACCCCTACCCCTCTCCCGCAGGCGGGCGAGGTGGCTAGCTCTCCTGCATTTTCTTTTGCTGCTGCATCGTCGGCTGCGGCAGCGGAAGCCTGATCGCAAGCTGTTGCTTTGGCAGCTGCTTTGGCAGCTGCTTTGGCAGCTGCTTTGGCAGCTGCTTTGGCTGTTGCTTTGGCTATTGCTTCAGCTGTTGCTTTGGTTTTGGCTTTGGCTTTGGCTGTTGCTTTGGTTGTTGCTGTGGCCTTTGATCCAGCTTCTGCCTTGGCTGTCCCCTCTCCCGCATGCGGGAGAGGGGTAGGGGTGAGGGCAGCTCTTGCTTCAGCAGTTGCTATTGCCTTCGCTGCTTGCAGTCGCAACAGCTACAGCCGCCCTGCCCTCCAGCCAATCAGCCCTCTACAACAACCGCACGCTCCACCGGCGGCAAACCGCGCGCACGCCGCACCAACCGCGCCGTGCCGGTACGCAGATCATCCAGCAGCGCGTAGATGGTCGGCAGGAACAACAAACTCACCACCGTCGAGAATGCCAATCCACCCGCAATCGCGCGCGCCATCGGGTAGTACGGCGGCATGCCATCGGCCGTGGTCGTATTCAAGGCAATCGGCACCATCGCCAGGATCGCCGTACCCATCGTCATCATGATCGGCCGCAGTCGCTCACGGCTACCCTCGATCAAGGCCTCGGTACGCGACACCCCACGTCGACGCAGGTTGTTGATGTGCTCGATCATCACGATGCCGTTGTTCACCACCACGCCCATCAGCACCAGGATGCCGATCACCGCCATGATGTTCATCTCGGTACCGGTCAGCCAGAACAGCCAGTAAACGCCATAGATCGAGAACAGCACACAGGACATGATCGCCGCCGGGAACAGCAACGACTCGAACACCGCCGCCATGATCACCACCATCAGGATCAGGGCAATGAAGATCGCCGTCACCATCTGGTCCATGCCATCAAAGTTGATGTTGAAACCCGCACCGTTGAACGTATAGCCATAGCCCGGCGGGAACTGCACCCGGTCCAGGGTCTCCTCGACCGACTTGCGCGCCTGGTCCATCGGCACGTCCTTGGCCAGGCCGGCCTCGATACGCAGCATGGTCTGCCGGTTCAAGCGCTGGATGGAGTTGGCCGCAGGATTGACGTTGACGTCCACCATCGCCAGCAGCGGGATCTCCTTGCCGCTGGAGCTGCGCACCATGAACGAAGACAAGTCCTCGATGCTGTAGTTTTCCGAGCCCGAGAAACGCACATTGACCGGAATCTCGACGTCATCGCGATGGAAGTCACGCAGCGATGAGCCACGCAGCGCCATGCCCACGAACTGCGCCACCTGCTGGGCACTGAAGCCATACGACGCTGCGCGCTCGCGGTTGACCCGCACCGCCAGCTCGGCATTGGCATCACCCACGTCCACGCGCACATCGCGCAACTTGGGATTGCGCGCCAGGATCGGCACGATGTCGTCGGCCAACTCACGCAAGGTCTGGCTTGAATCACCGACCAGACTGAAACGCAGGCCCTGCCCTTCGCTGCCCATGCCACCCGGCCAGCCGATACCGATCTTGGCACGCGCAGACTGTGGCAGCCCCTTGCGCACCTCTTCCTCGATCTTCTTGCTCTGCTCGCGGTCGTCAACGGTCAGGTACAGGCGCGTCTGCGCCCAGCCCTGTTCGGCGAAACGGCTGTACACACGCTTGATCTTGAACTCGTCGCGATTGGCGTTGACGAAGTCCTCGACCCGCTGCACTTCCTTGCCCATCTCTTCCTTGGAATAGGAGCCCTTCCATTGGTAGAAGATGTTGATCTCATCCGGATCATTGTCATCGCCACCACCGGTGGTATGGGTCATCGGCCACACGCTGAGCACCGACACCAACACGATACCGGCCACGCTCCAGCCACGGTTCTGCAAGGTCCAGCGCAGTATCCGTGCGTAGCGCGCCTGCAGGCGGCTGATGAACGGTGACTTCAATGCCGGCGGGGTCTTCATCCGCGCCGACAGCATCGGGATCAGGCTCACCGCCACCAGCCACGAGGCCAGCAGCGAGAACGAGATGGTCAGCGCCAGCTGGGTCAGGTAGATGGTGATGATGTTCTTCTCGCCGAACATCATCGGCAGGAACACCACGCAGTGGCACAAGGTGCCGGCCGATAGCGCGATCGCCACATGGCGGGTACCGATGATGGATGCCATCTCCGGTTTGCCGGGGTATTTCTCGCGCTCCTGGTAGATGCTTTCCACCACCACCACGGCGTTGTCCACCAGCATACCCACCGCCAGCAACAAGCCCATCATCGAAATGATGTTCAGGCTGATGCCGGTGAAGTACATGAAGCCCAAGGTCATGATGAAACAGATCGGGATCGCCATCGACACCATCAGCGTTGACGGCCAATGGCGCAGGAAGGCGTACAGCACGATCACCGACAACAGCAGACCGATCGCCCCGGCCTCGGCCAGCGCAAGCAGCGAACTGGTGACCGCCTTGCCCGAGTCCCACGCAATCTCGATATCGACACCGCGCAACGCCGGATCCTCGCCCAACAGCGCGACTTCCTTGGTCACAGCGCGCGACAGGTCCACCAGGTTCGCCGAGCGCTCCTTGTAGATGTCCACGCCCACGCTGGGCTTGCCTTCCATGCGCCGCACATAGCTCATGCGCTGCGGTTGCAGGCTGACCTCGGCGATGTCCGACAGGCGGGTACCACGATTGTTGACCGGCAGGTCGCGCAGCTCCTGTACTTCCAGCAGCTCGCCCTTGGGCTGCACGCGCAGGCGGCGGCCGTCCTCGGTGATCTGCCCGGCCGATACCGCGAAGTTGGCTGCCTGCAGCTTCTGCACCAGATCATTCAGGGCAACGCCATGCGCGCTGATGCGGTCCTTGTCCAGCGCGATCAGCACTTCCTGCTTGGCAACGCCTTCCACTTCAACACGGGCCACGCCGGGCAGACGCTCCAGGCGCTGCTTGATGGCACGCTCGATCATGTCGGCGCGCGCGGTCAGGTCCTCGGCACTGTTCAGGCGCAGGCTGATCGCTTCCTGGTCACTGGTGCTCCAGCGCTGTACGTAATAACGGCGGAAGTCGTCCGGCAACTCGTCACGCACCGCGTCGATACGCTCACGCGCTTCGGACGCGGCCATGGCGATATCGCGGTTCCAGTCGCTGAATTCGACCTGGATCTGCCCGCCTTCGGCGTTGGCGCGCGAGTTCATCGTCTTGATGCCGGGCATCGTGGCGATAGCCTCTTCAACCGGCCGCAGCAGGTTGCGCTCCACTTCTTCCGGGGTCGACCCCGGGTACGGCAAGGCGATGAAGAAGAACGGGATCGATGCTTCCGGCTCCGACTCCAGCGGCAGCTTGAACGCAGCAATCAGGCCGATCACCACCATCGACACGAACAACATGATGGTGGTGACAGGGCGGCGGATGGACAGCTCGGTGATATTCATCCGCTCAGTCCTTGATGCCGCCGATGGGGTCCTGCTCGTGGCTCAGCACCTGCTCGGCCTGGGCCATCGCCTGGCGTGCACGACGGCCGCGTTCGGCGTAGTACTCGTCCGGCTTGCGATCCAGCAGGTCGTACACCACCGGGATCACCAGCAAGGTCAGCAGGGTCGACACCAGCAGGCCACCGATCACCGTGATCGCCATCGGCGAGCGCACTTCAGCACCTTCACCGAAGGCCAGGGCCAGCGGCAGGAAGCCGAACACCGCACACAGCGTGGTCATCATGATCGGCCGCAGACGCGAACGTGCGCCTTCAACCAGGGCCTCACGCTTGGCCACGCCCTCCTCACGCAACTGGTTGACCTTGTCGATCAGGATGATGGCGTTCTTCACCACCAGACCGACCAATAGGATCAAGCCGATGAACACCACCACCGAGACCGGTGAACGCGCCAGCAGCAGCGCTGCAACCGCACCGACCAGGGCCAGCGGAATGGTGAACAGAATGACGAAAGGATGCAGCAGCGATTCGAACTGCGATGCCATCACCAGATAGACCAGGAACACCGCCAATGCGAAGGCGAACAGCAGCGATCGGATCGACTCGCCCAGTTCCTGGCCCTGGCCACCGATGTGCATGCCGACGTCGGTGCCCAGCGGATTGTTGGCGACCATGCTCTGCACTTCGGTGATGGCCTTGCCCAGGTCGATGTCGCGCAGGTTGGCCGAGACAATCGCCACACGGCGCTGGTCGGCACGGTGGATTTCGCTCGGGCCTGTGGTGGCGATGACGTCGGCCACCGAACCCAGCTCGATCGGCTTGGCACCGCTCGGGTTGACGATCAGGCGACGGATGTCGTTCACCGAGGAACGCTCGGACTCCTGCACGCGCACCAGCACGTCGATCTTGCGATCGCGGAAGCTGTAGCGGGTAGCGACATTGCCCTTGACCTTGTTGACCACCGCATCAGCGATCTGCCGGGTGGTCAGGCCAAGTGCCGCGGCGCGGTCCTGGTCGAATACCACCTGGATTTCCGGGAAGCCCTGCTCCACCGTCGACTTGACGTCGGCATAGTGCGGGTTCTCGCGTAGCATGCCAGCCAGGCGATTGCCAGCGACGCGGATGTCTTCGAGATTATTGCCCTCGATTTCGATTTCCAGCGGCGGCGACAGCGCGAACAGTTCCGGGCGAGCGAAATCCACCTGCGCTGACGGCCAGGCCTTCATGGTCTCGCGCAGCTTTTCGGTCAGTGCCGGCTCCAGCTTGGTGTCTTTCATCACCACCGACAGCTTGCCGATGTTCTCGCCGCTCTCGGTCGGGCTGGCATCCAGACGCGTACCGGTACCGGAGACGCCATACAGCAGGCGCACGCCTTCTTCGCCGGCATGCTTGCGCTGCACTTCGCGCACCAATGCATCGGTCTGCGCCAGTGGCGTGCCCGGCGGCAGCTTGGCGGTCATCTCGAAGCGGTCCTGGGCCAGCTGCGGCAGCAGGTCCACACCCAGCAGCGGCAGCGCAGCCAAGGTCAGACCGAAGGCCAGGGTTGCAAAACCCAGGATCGGCCACGGACGCTTCAATGCCGCCGGCAGCGCGCGCAGGTAGCCGGCTTCAGCGCGACCATACGGCGCCATCGCCAGATCACTGGCCTTGCGCATCACCGGGCCGACCACCGCGGCAATGCCACGGAAGATCCGCACCACGCTCCAGGCCAGGAAATAGAAGCCGTAGCGGAACATCGCGCCGATACCACGGCCTGCATAGGCAGCCGGCTTCTTCCAACGGCTCTGCGGACGCCACGGCTCACGCGGGTCTTCGGCCGGGAACTCCAACGGCGGACGGCCCTTCAGCGCGCTCAGCATCGGGATCAAGGTCATCGACACCACCAGCGACACCGCGATGGCGATCGACACCGTCAAGGCCTGGTCACGGAACAACTGGCCGGCGATGCCTTCGACGAACACCAGCGGCAGGAACACCGCGATGGTGGTCAAGGTCGACGCAACCACCGCCATGAACACTTCGCGGGTGCCCTTGATCGCCGCTTCCAGAATACCCATGCCGCGCTCACGCGCCTTCGCAATGGACTCCAGCACCACGATCGAGTCATCCACCACCAGACCGGTAGCCAGCGCCAGGCCGCCCAGCGACATCACGTTCAAGCTCAGGCCGAGCTGGCCCATGAAGAAGAACGTGGCGATGATCGAGATCGGCAGCGACAGCGAGATCACGAAGGTGCTCCAGCCATCGCGCAGGAACAGGAAGATGATCAGCACCGACAGCAGGCCGCCGATCACCGCATCGATCTTGACGTCCTTGATGGCGTGGCGGATGAAGACCGACTGGTCCTCCACCATCGTCATCTCGATGTCCTTGGGCATTTCCTTGCGGATGGTTTCGAGCCTGGCTTCCAGCGCATCGGCGGTGGAAACGGTATTGGCGTCGCCTTCCTTGTAGACAGCGAGTTCGACTGCTTCATGGCCGGCGGCGCGGATCACCGCTTCGCGCTCCTTGTAGCCTTGGCGCACTTCGGCCACGTCCTTCAAGCGCACGCTGGGCGCGCTGCTGCTGCCATCACTGCGCATCGCCGCGATCACGTTGGGATCGCTGCTGCCGAGGATGGCCGACATCAGCTGGCGGTTCTCACCGGTCGAGCTGGCGGTGCTGGAACCACTGGCCGTGGTCAGCAGCATCTCGCGCATCTGTTCGACCGTGGCGAACTGGTTGACGGTACGCACCAGGTAACGCTGCGAACCTTCTTCCAGACGGCCGCCGGACAGGTTCACGTTCTCCTGCTGCAGACGCTGGATCACCGTGTCCAGCGACAGACCGAGCGCGGCCAGCTTGCGCTGGTCGATATCAACCTGGATCTCGTCTTCCAGACCGCCGCCAACCTTGACCGCGGCCACACCACTGACCGGCTCGAGCTTGCGCTTGAGGTCTTCATCGGCGTAACGGCGCAGTTCCATCAGGCGGCGCACGGCATCGGCGTCGTTGCCGGCTTCCTGCTTGGACGACAGCGCCAGCCGCATGATCGGCTGGGTGGACGGATTGAAGCGCAGCAGTACCGGCGGCTTGGCCTCCAGCGGCAACTGCAGCGTCTCCATCTTGTCGCGCACGTCCAGCCCGGCCTGCTGCATGTCCGTGCCCCAGGCGAACTCCAGCACCACGTCGCTTTGACCAGTGCGGGAAATCGACTTGAGCTTGCGCAGACCCTTGACGATGCCCAGCGCTTCTTCGGCCGGCTGCGAAATCAGGGTTTCCACCTCGGCCGGCGCCGCACCTTCGTAATCGGTGCGCACGGTCAGGGTGGGATAGCTCAGGTCCGGCAGCAGTTCGACCTTCAGGCTGGACAGCGAGATCAGGCCAAACAACACCAGGGTCAGCGTCATCATCGCGATGGTGACGCGGCGGCGGGTGGCAAACTCGATCAGATCGAAGCCACCGCCGGAAGCCGACGGTCCGTGGTCACTCATTGCTTGGTCGCCTGTGCAGCTGCCGGCGCCTTGGCCGCCGCTGCGACCGCCTTCTCCTTGCCGATCACCTGCACCGCACTGCCTTCACGCAATGCTGCCTTGCCAGCGATGACGACTTCATCACCCTGCTGCAGGCCGTTGCGCACCTCGATGAAGCCGGCATCGTCGTAACCCAGGGCCAGCTCGGTACGCACAGCCTTGCCGTCACGCACCACATAGACCGCCGGCTTGCCGCCGTCTTCCAGCAGCGCGGTACGCGGCACCACCAATGCATCGGCGCGCTGGTCGTAGTTGATGCTCAGGCGGCCGAACATGCCGGCCTGCAATGCTTCTTCGCCGGAGAACGTCGTCACCACGCGGAAGGTGCCGGTGCCGTTGTCGACCACCGGCGCAACGCGGTCCACCGTGCCGGTGAACGGCTTGCCCGGCAATGCATCAACCTGCAACGACACGGCCTGGCCCGGCTTGAGCTTGGCGATCTCGCGCTCGGGCACATTGAGGGTGGCTTCCAGCTGGCCGCTGTCGACGATGCGGATGATCGGCGAGTTGATCTGCACGAAGTTGCCCGGCTTGATGTCACGCGAGGCAACCACGCCAGAGATCGGCGCGACCACCGTCGTGTAGGACAACTCCAGCGTCGCCATCCGGTACATCGCCCGCGCGTTCTCCAGGTCATAGCGCAGCTGGTCCACGTCGGCAGCGCTGACCAGCTGCTGCTGCACCAGCTTTTCGGCGCGGTGATAGCTGTTCTCGAGCTTGCGCATCTGCGCCTCGCTCTGTGCAACGCTCAGGCGGGCGCGGTCCGGGTCCAGCCGTACCAGCGGCTGGCCAGCGCGTACCAGTTGGCCTTCTTCGACCAGCACCGCCAGCGCCACGCCGGAGGTCTTTGCGACCACCTGCGATTCAGCGCGGGGCTCCAGCGCCGCAGTACCGGTATAGCTGGCGGCGATGGCACGGCGCTCGGCCTTGGCCACTTCCACCGGCACGGCGTCGCTGGCTTTCTGCTCATCCGGCGTCTTGGCCTTGGCTTCCTCGCCGCCGGCCTTGCAACCGCCGAGCAACAGGGAAGTGGTGATCAGGAGTGCAGCAGCGCAGCTTCCGGTGCGGGCGTGCAGAGTGAAAAGTCGCGACATCGTCTTGTCCCTGGGGATGCGTAGGCAGGTGTTGTAGCAAAGTATTGCACCACCCCACATCAACACCATGCCCCGAAAGTCATGGGTACCACTAATAGGTATGGGCTTCCGCAATGCAGCATCCAGGCGCCTGTTCCGAACGGGTAAATACGCGGGCTATACTCGGGCCGTTCCGTATCCCACGGCGGAACCCCAGACCCGCTTACCGGATAAGGAAACCATGCGCTCGCAGCCGCTCGCCGCTTGTTTCGCTCTGGCTTTTGCCCTGACCTTCGGGGCCGCCCAAGCTGATCCGCAGTCTGCTACACCCGCCGTCGCCCCCGCCGCCACTGCTCCTGCCGCAACACCGGCAGCGGCCAGCACAGGCAATGCCGCCACCGGCCGGATCCTGGCCTATACCTGCCAGGGCTGCCACGGCATCACCGGCTACAAGAACGCCTACCCCAGCTACCGCGTGCCGAAGATCGGCGGGCAGTCACCGCAATACCTGACCCAGGCGCTGACCGAGTACCGCGAAGGCAAGCGCAAGCATCCGACGATGCAGGCGCAATCGATGAGTTTCAGCCCGCAGGACATTGCTGATCTCTCCGCCTACCTGTCCACCCTCAAATAAGCGCCGACCATGACGAAAGCCACGCACGCACTGCGTTTGTCCATCGCCCTGTTCGCCGCCATGGGTCTGGCTGCCTGCACACAGTCCGAAGTGGAGTCCAGCGGCAAGTCCGCGGCTGACCCGGGCCACGCCAGCGGTGAACACGGATCCAGTTCCTCCGCCGGCCTGCCTGCCGGTCGCATCGCCGCCGGTGAGCACCTGGCCGCTGCCAAGGGCAAGGCCACCGGGCAGAGTTGCATCGACTGCCACGGCGCCGACGGCAACAACCCGATCGACCCGACCTACCCCAAGCTCGGCGGCCAGTACGGCGACTACCTCGCCCACGCGCTGCAGGCCTACCGTGCCAGCACCCGCGACCACATGCTGATGACGCCGCAGGCGCAGAGCCTGAGTGACCAGGACATCGCCGACCTCGCAGCCTACTTCGGTAGCAGGCCAAGCCAACTACGCGACCTGCACGGCGTGGATTGAGGTCCACCATCGGGGCACCGCACTGACACAACAAAGCCGCCCTCGGGCGGCTTTGTTTTCAACACGCTTCGCACTGTTTGTGGGAGCGGCGTCAGCCGCGAAGCTGGCATTGTTGGAGCATCACTCACTGTGCCATCTGCAGCACCACCTGCTTCGCGGCTGACGCCACTCCCAAAACGGACACCTGACCACGCATGCCACTCTATCGATGCTTGATCTGCGGCGAAAACTTCCCGGGCGCCCTTCTTGGCAAGCACTCGCCCGTTGGCTTCTATGCCACCCGCTTCGTGGAGGCAGCGAGCAGAGACGATGCGGAAGCGCTAGCCCTGGACCAACTCCGGAACGAAGATGAGTTGAACATTCCTGCCGAACTCCGCAGCGAAGATGCCCGGGTTTTCTTCGAGGAAATCACGGAGATCAATGCGGACAGCGAACGCCTGCCCAACTCCGGTTTCACATTCTTTGTCATGGGCAGCTGATTTCCCAAAGACTCGGACTGCTACCGAGTTGATCCTGCCCGTGCAGGCGCAGCACATCCGGAAAGCAAGAACAGGTGCCTCAACATCGCCCGGGTGCGCTGCATTCACCTCGGCGGCGCTGCCTGGTCTGCGTGCACAATGCAACAAACACTGCTTGTGGGAGCGGTGTAAGCCGCGAAGCTGGCATTGCCGAGACCTCCAGCACGTCCGACATCTGGTTTACCACGTGCTTCGCGGCTTACACCGCTCCCACAAGAAAGCACGAAGATCGCGGCACGCGGCACACGACACACAACCCAGTGCCGGCAAGCCTCAACGGCTGCCGTTGTCTTCCTGCAGCTCTTTCTTGAACGGGATATCCGGCGGTGGCCGCGCTTCCGCTGGCTGTTCCTGCATGTTCGGATTGGTCAGGCCACAGCCGCCACCGAACTGCAGCATCGACACCACACAGGAAATCTTGCTCTTTGAGCCAGGAATCGGAATCTCCACGCTCTTGATGCCCCGGCGCACCCACTCGGCCAGCAAGGACTCGTTCGGCGCCCAGTACTTGTCAAACGAAGTTGGCGTGTAGTCATACGGCGGGCGCTTGAGCCAGGTACCGGACTCGGCGATGCGCTCGCGGCTCCAGGTATCGGAATCACCGCCGGGCGCACCACGCTTGTCCGCGTCCTGTGCCTGCCCCTCGTTGGTACCCAGCCTTACGCTGCCATCGGCGTTGAACAGCCCCGTGCCCTTGTCAGCCTGACCGCCAGCGCTGCCAGCGACCTGGCGCTGCGCTGCGCCCCAATCATCGCCACGGTTGGGCGCTGCCCAACCGCCGCTGCGATCCTCGGCTTTCGGACCCGCACCTGCGCTGGTTCCGGCACGCGGGCTCGGAGTGGCAGCCGCCTGCCCGCCAGTGCGCGACGGGCTGGTCGATGCACTTGCTGCCGTTGTACCGGTCGATGCCTGCGTCGCTGCAGTTGCACTCGTCGCCGCCTGCGTGGCGGGCTTGTCTGGCACGCCGGGTACCGCGCGTTCACGCACCGCCATCGCCGGTGTCTTCACTTCCACCTGCGCGGCACGCGATGGCAGCGTCGCCATCGCCACCGATTCCTGCGTTGCTGTCTCAACCTGACGTTCGCGCACGCCAAATTCAGGAGTACGGATACGCACCTGTGTTTCGCGCACATGCGGCTGCGTCACCGCTATCGGTTGCTGCGTGGCAACTTCGATCTGGCGTTCACGCACCTGCACCTGCGGCGAACGCAGCTGCACCGCAACGTCTGCCGGCTGGCGTAGCGCCTGTGTTGGCTGCGGACGATCAACCGCGGTCTCAATCGTGCGCTCGCGTACCTGCGCCTGACTGCTGCGCAACGCAGGCGCCGTCACCGTGGCAGGCGGCACCACGAATTCGCTGGTCGGCCGATTAGTCTCCGTCACCTGCAGCGGCTGCTCGCTTGGCGGCTGCGGCACAGGTTTGGACGCATCTATCGGCATCCATTCAGGCTCGAAATCCGCCTCTGCGGCAGATGTCGCATTGTCCTGCACTGCACTCGCAGCGGGGGCTGCAGACGATTCCCGGGCTGCGGGTGCCGATGGCTCGACCGCAGCAGCGCCGGACTCGGACTGCGCTGCAACTGCCGCCTGCACCCCGGCTGCCTCGGCAGCTTGCGGGGCGCCGCCCCCCTCCTCGTCCGGCGTACCACGCCCGACGAACTCCACCTGCACGCGCTCGCCGTCTTCGGCGTTCTGTTCTGGCACATTGCTGCGCACCAACGCCACCCACAGCAACAGCAGCGCGAACAGCACATGCAGGCCGGCACTGAAAAATCCCGCGAACCAGCGCAGGCCACGCTGATCGCGCGGCGGCGGTTCGCCACCATTCCAGAACAACAATACGATGATTCGCCACAGCGGCAGCGGTGTGGCCACAGCCTCGCGTGGTCGCTGCGGCCGCGCTGCCATGACCCCGGCAGCATCGGCATCGGCAAAGGCCGACAATCCCTTGGATACGCGCGTGCGCAGCCAGTTGCTCCAGCTATACGGCATGCCGGTGCGGCGATCGTGCAGGATGCTGGTCTGCCGGCGCGAAGCCAGCAGACTGATCAGCTCGGTAACCGATGTCACCGGCATGCGTGGTAGCGGCTCAGCCCGCGCCGTCGCGCGGAATATACGGGGCCTGACCGGTTTCGTGGTCGGTGGCGTCACGCACGGCAGTGATGCCCGGCACCCGGCCCATCAAGGTTTTCTCGATCCCCTGCTTCAAGGTCACATCGGCCATGCCGCAACCGTGGCAGCCACCGCCGAAGCGCAGCAACACCACGCCATCGGCCGACACTTCCTGCACCGCAACGCGGCCGCCATGCGACGCCAGCTGCGGATTGATTTCGTTCTCGATCACCCAGCGCACACGCTCAACGATGGACGCTGCATCACCGGGGGCTTCGCCCTTGATCTTGGGGGCCTTGATCGTCAGCTGCTGGGTACCGGCAGCCTGGGTGACGAAGTCGATCTCGGCGCCGTCCAACCACGCCACGCTGGTCGCAGCGACATACAAAGTGAAGCCATCGCAGTCCACCGCCCACTCGTCACCGAGCAGGTCAGCCGGCTCGGCAAATTCAAGGCGCGCGTCTGCGCTCGGGGTTCCCGGGTCCATCGCGCTCAGGCGCACGCCCATCCCGGGCACGGTCTCACGTTCGATCAACTTGCGGAAATGTGTTTGGGCGGTATCTGAGATCTGGATCATGCGGGTATTCTAGCCGTGTCTTGGTTGCCACCGATGGGACACTGATTCCAACGGCGGCACAGTTCAGTCATCTGTTATGGAGGTTTGCATGGCCCCTGATCTCATCCCGCTGGCACAAGCGCACTGCAGCCCGCGCCGGGGCAGCGAATACCGCCTCGGTCAGGCCCGCGTCGCCGAGCTGCTGCCCCAGGTGCCGGGCTGGGAGCTGGCCGAGAACGGCCAGGCCCTGACCCGCACATTCCGCTTTGACAACTACCACGGCACCATGGCGTTCGTGAACGCGCTGGCCTGGGTTGCGCACCGCGAAGACCACCACCCCGACCTGGGCGTGCACTACGACCGCGCCGTTGTGCGCTTTTCCACCCACGATGTGGGCGGCCTGAGCGAGAACGACTTCATCTGTGCCGCCAAGGCATCCGCACTAACGGAGCAATGACATGAAACTGCGTCTGCTGTTCGCTGCATTGGGCACCGTGGCTGCACTGAGCGCCTGCAACTCCTCCGACCAACCGGCCGCACCGACCGTCGCCCCGACCGAAGTGGCCGCCGTGCAGACCCCACCGCCGGACTACCCGGCCGAACTGGCCTGCACCGGGGTTGGCGGCAAGAGCGTGCTGCGCGTGGTGGTTGGCCCGCAGGGCACGCCTACCGAAGTTTCGCTGGTCACCAGCAGCGGCAACAGCCAGCTGGATGACTCCGCCGCGCGCCGCGTGCGCGAATGGAAGTTCAACCCGGCCACCCGCAACGGCCAGCCGGTGCCTACCACCATCCAGGTACCGGTCAGCTTCAACCCGCCGGACCCGAAGCCGAATGAGTGCTTTGCCATCGAAGAACGCGCGCGTCGTGGCGGCTGATCACGACTGATGCATCCCGTTACCCCCGAAAATCTATGGATGGCCTTCGGGCTGACCCTGGCTGCCGGCCTGGCGACCACCGTCGGCAGCCTGATGGTGGTGTTCTCCAAGCGCCCCAATCCGCGCCTGCTCGCCTTTGGCCTGGCCTTCGCCGGCGGCGCGATGGTCTATGTGTCGCTGTCGGAGATCCTGAACAAGTCCGTGGCCTCGTTTGCACTGGCATACGGCGAACGTCTCGGCTTCACCTACGGCACGCTCTGGTTCCTGGGCGGCGTACTGCTGGTGGTATTGATTGACCATTTCGTGCCCAACCCGCACGAAACCCTGGACAAGCAGGACCCTGCCTTCAAGGAAAAGAGCCGCAGCAACATCCGCAGGGTCGGCCTGCTCAGCGCTGTGGCCATCACTGCCCACAACTTTCCGGAAGGCCTGGCGACCTTCTTCGCCACCCTCGAAAGCCCGTCGGTCGGCCTGCCGCTGGCCTTCGCCATTGCCATCCACAACATCCCCGAAGGCATTGCCATCGCGGTGCCGGTGTACTTCGCCACCGGGCGCAAGTCCTATGCGGTTTTCGCCAGCCTGCTGTCAGGACTGGCCGAGCCGGTTGGTGCCGCCATCGGCTACTACGCCCTGGCCGGCTCGCTGTCCCACGCCACCTTCGGCGCGGTGTTCGGCCTGATCTCCGGCATCATGGTGTTCCTGGCCTTGGACGAACTGCTACCGGCGGCCAAGCGTTACGCCAAGGGCCACGAGACCGTGTATGGACTGGTGATCGGCATGGCCACGATTGCGGTCAGCCTTGTGCTGTTCAAGTGGTAGTGAGGCAGGGAGCGACACGCAACCCTGCCAGATCCGAAACCGGTGCTTTTGTGGGAGCGGCGTGAGCCGCGAAGCCCACACATCATCAGGTAACCGGGATACAGGGGGCCCCAAGCAAGGTCAGCTTCGCGGCTCACGCCGCTCCCACAAACCCCTGCATCACATACCCCCAATCCCGGCTTCACACCCTCAAAGCCTGTTCATCGCCTCGACCAGATCCGGCGGCAGCGGCGCATTCAATACATAAGGTGTCTTGCCGCCGTCCAGCGCAAACTCCAGCGAGGCCGCGTGCAGGAACAGGCGCTTCAGGCCGATCTGCTCACGAAAGCGCTTGTTGACTGCAGGATCGCCGTACTTGTCGTCACCAGCCACCGGATGACCGATGTGCTGGGCATGCACACGGATCTGGTGGGTGCGGCCGGTCTCGATCCGGACTTCGCAATAGGACTGCCCGCCGCGACGCTCCAACACCTTGAAATGACTCAGCGAGGGCTTGCCGATCGCATTCACCTGGACATGGCGCTCGCCACCCTGGCGAAGGCCGACATGCAGCGGTGCGTCCACGCTCATCACGCCATCTGGCATGCGCCCGGCCAGCAAGGTCAGGTAACGCTTCTGGATGCCGCCGTGGTCTTCACGCAGCAAGGCCTGCAGCTCGACCAGGGCCGAACGCTTCTTGGCCAGGATCAGCAGGCCGGAAGTGTCCCGGTCCAACCGATGTACCAGTTCCAGGTTCATGTTCGGTCGTAGCGCGCGCATGGTCTCGATCGCACCGTGACTGATACCGCTGCCACCGTGACTGGCGACGCCGGTCGGCTTGTTGATCACCAGCAGCTTGGCGTCCTCGAAGACAATGGCCTCTTCCATACGCTGCAGGAAGCTGCTCGGCGGCGGCGCCTTGTCTCCCAGCTCATTGAGATTAACCGGCGGAATGCGCACCTCTTCACCGCCGTCCAGCTTACGGTCGGCCTTGGCACGGCCGCCGTTCACACGGACCTGGCCACTGCGGACCAATTTATAGACCAGGCTGCGCGGCGCGCCCTTCAGCTGACCCAACAAAAAGTTGTCCAGCCGCTGTCCTGCCCTGTCTTCGGGCACTTTGATCATGCGCACGCTGCTCTTGGCGGCAGGCTGTGTTTGGGGCTTGTCGGAATCAGTCATCGGCCTATTTATTCTGCTACACTCGGGGGGCGATATAAGGGTTTGATTTCGTTGGAAGTTGGTCAGGGCCAGAAGCCCCGCTCCCTACGGATCCGGCACAGTGCGCGGCCACCGCCCCCGGGGCGGCCATGTTAGCGGCTCGTCGGCGTTCCCGGCCATCGCCGGATGCCAAAAAGCATCCGAGCTGGATGAAACCCATGTCCCGCGCGACGCCATCGGCCAAGGCCGCGGGCGGCCGCCGGCCCTGAAACACCTAAAACAAGAAAGAAGCGCTCCCGCGGCCTGCCGTGGTGTCGTAGCGCTGGAAACCCAAGCCGCCCTGCCCGCGCCTGCGCGAATGGGCGGCGAACCGTGTCCAGAGGCGAAACCCCATGGCGTTCCGCGCGGTAGCAGCGCGCGAGGAACGCACAATGAAGCGAATGCTGATCAATGCCACGCAGGCTGAAGAACTGCGCGTGGCCATCGTCGACGGGCAAAACCTGTACGACATCGACATCGAACAGCCGTCGAAGGAACAGAAGAAGTCCAACATCTACAAGGGCCGCATCACCCGCCTGGAGCCGTCCCTCGAGGCTGCCTTTGTCGAGTACGGCGGTGACCGCCACGGCTTCCTGCCGCTGAAGGAAATCTCCCGCGATTACTTCCAGGCCGGCGTGGACCACCACAAGGCCAGCATCAAGGAACTCCTGCGCGAAGGCCAGGAAATCGTCGTGCAGGTCGACAAGGAAGAGCGTGGCAACAAGGGCGCCGCCCTGACCACCTTCATCTCCCTGGCCGGCCGCTACATGGTGCTGATGCCCAACTCCCCCTCTGCCGGCGGCGTGTCCCGTCGCATCGAGGGCGAAGACCGCGCCGCACTGAAGGAAGCGCTGGACAAGCTGAACATCCCCGACGACATGGGGGTGATCATCCGCACCGCCGGCGTCGGCCGCGATGCCGAAGAGCTGCAGTGGGACCTGGACTACCTGTTGCAGGTCTGGCGCTCGATCGCCGAGGCAGCACTGACCAAGCCGGCCCCGTTCCTGATCTACCAGGAATCGCGCCTGATCGTGCGCGCCCTGCGCGACTACCTGCGCTCGGACGTCGGTGAGATCCTGGTCGACACCGAGGAACTGTACGAGACCGCACGCGACTTCATGCAGCAGGTGATGCCGCAGACCCTGCGCAAGCTCAAGCATTACAAAGACGACATCCCGCTGTTCAACCGCTTCCAGATCGAATCGCAGATCGAGGCGATCTACGAGCGCAACGTGCGCCTGCCGTCCGGCGGCTCGATCGTGGTTGACCAGACCGAAGCGCTGACCGCGGTCGACGTGAACTCGGCCCGCTCGACCAAGGGCAGCGACATCGAAGACACCGCCTTCCAGACCAACCTGGAAGCGGCCGAAGAAGTCGCCCGCCAGCTGCGCCTGCGCGACCTGGGCGGCCTGGTGGTCATCGATTTCATCGACATGTCCTCCAGCAAGCACCAGCGCGAAGTCGAAAACCGCCTGCAGAATGCGCTGAAGTACGACCGTGCCCGCGTCCAGCTGGGCCGCATCTCGCGCTTCGGCCTGATGGAAATGAGCCGCCAGCGCCTGCGTCCGAGCCTGGGCGAATCCAGCCAGATCGTCTGCCCGCGTTGTGACGGCCAGGGCCGCATGCGCAGCATCGAGTCGCTGTCGCTGTCCATCATCCGCGTTGCCGAAGAGCACGCGATGAAGGAGAACACCGGACAGGTACTGGTCCAGGCCCCGGTCGAAATCGCCAACTACCTGCTCAACGAGAAGCGCAGCGCCCTGCGTGAAATCGAGCAGCGCCATGACGCCCCCATCGTCATCGTTGCCGACGAGCAGCTGCACACCCCGCATTACGAAGTCACGCGTCTGCGCGACAACGAGCTGGGCGAAGAGTCGAGCAAGCCCAGCTACCAGCGTGGCACCCCGCGCAAGCTGCCGGTGCACGCACTGACCAAGGCACAGTTGAACATCCCGGCGCCGGCCGTGACCCACGTCAAGCACAGCCAGCCTGCGCCGATCCGTGAAGTCGTCGAGGCCGCTCCGGCCCCGGCACCGGTTGCCGCACCTGTCGCGCCCGCCGCTGGCGGCGTGATGGGCTGGCTGAAGCGCGTATTCGGCGGCGAGCCGGCTCCGGCCGCACAGCCGGCCCAGCCTCAGCGCCAGGACAACGGCCGCAACAACCGCAACGAGCGCGGCAACCAGCGTCGTGATGGCCGTAACGGCCAGCAGGGTCGCGGTGGCAACGGCAATGCCAATGCGGGCGGCAACGCCAACGGCAATCGTCGTGACGAGCAGCGCCGCGAAGACCGCCGCCAGAACGCTGACAAGCCGCAGCAACAGGGCCAGCAGCAGGCGCAGAACAACGCCCAGCAGCCCAAGCAGCGCAATGAACAGCAGCGCGGTGATCAGGCCCAGCAGCAGCCCAAGCAGCAGCGCAACAACGAGCAGCAGCAGGCCAAACAGCCCAAGCAGCCGAAGCAGCCCAAGCCGCAGCAGGACACCGACAAGCAGGTCCAGCAGCAGAACGCGCAGGCTGAGAAGCCCGCACGCCAGCAGCAGCCACAGCAGGAAGCCGCTCGCGCAGCTGTACCGGTCGCCGCAGCGCCGGTCGTTGCCGCAGCAGCGATTGTGGCCAACGACGCCGTTGCCAACACCGATGCCGTGGTGAAGGAAAACACCATTGCTGCCGAGATCGCCAAGCCGGCGGTCGTCTCCGAGGAGCAGCCGGCAGCGGCTGTGGCCGTCGACGAGAACGGCAACCCGGTTGCAGCAACCGAAGACGGTGCCGGCGAAGCCGGTGGCCGTCGTCGTCGCGGTCGCCGCGGCGGTCGCCGTCGCCGTCGTGGTAACGGTGAAGGTGCCGCCGGCGGTGAAAACCTGGGCGGTGATGAGGATGCCCTGGACGCCTTTGATGACGCCGATGGCGAAGTCAATGAAGCGTCGGCCAAGCCCGCCAGCAGCCAGCCCGAGTTCGAGTTCGATGACGAGCCCGCAACCCCGGCCGCCCCCGTGTCCGCTCCGGTAGCAGCAGCCAAGCCGGTTGCTGCTGCGCCCGCGCAGGCTGCCGCAGCTGTTGTTGCCGCAGCACCTGCCGCTGCTGTCGAAGTAGCTGCGTCGGCACCGGTTGCTGAGGCCGTTGTCGCAGCAAGCGCACCGGCCCCGGTCGCACCCGTCGAAGTGGCAGTTGCCGCCGAGCCGGTGGTCGTCAAGGCCGAGCAGGCGATCAGCACTCCGGTGGAAACCGCCGCTGAAGCAGTCGTCGCAGCACCGGTGGTCGCCAGCGTGGAAGCGCCTGTGGCTGCCCCGGCAGTTGTCAGCGCACCGGCAGAAGTCGCCGCTGCGCCGATCGCGCCGGTCGCTGCTGCTGAACCAGTCAACGCCGCACCAGCTCCGGTCAGCATCCCGCAGCCGGAACCGGCCGCAGTGGTGGTTGCACAGCCTGCAGCACCGGAAAACGGGCAGCTGTTCGCCCAGGCCCCGGCTGTTGAAGAAACGGCTGAAAAGCCGGCCGTTGAAACTGCAGCACCAGCCGCCGCAGCCGCACCGACGCCTGTCGTTGTCGCTCCTGCCGTAGACGCGGAAAGCCTCGCAGTCGAAGCGAATGCCGAGGCCGAGAAGCAGGAAGACGATCAGCCGCGCAGCGTCTGATCCGAACAAGCAGCTTGAAAGCAGAAAGCGGCCTCAGGGCCGCTTTCTGCATTTCTGGGCCACGCAATCACAGCGGCGAAGGTTCCCCTTGTAGGAGCGGCGTGAGCCGCGAAACAAGAAGATCATCAGATGGCACAGACGTTTGCCGCTTCAGCAACGCCAGCCTCGCGGCTTACGCCGCTCCTACAACACCAGGGTCGGCATCGGGTTTTTTGTAGGAGCGGCGTAAGCCGCGAAGCACATAAATCATCAGGTGGCACGGACCTTTGACGCTTCAGCAACGCCAGCTCCGCGGCTTACGCCGCCCCTACAACACCAGGATCGGCATCTGATTTTTTGTGGGAGCGGCGTAAGCCGCGAAGCACATAGATCATCAGCTGGCATAAGGCTTGGGGACTTCAGTAGTGCCAGCTTCGCGGCTCACACCGCTCCCACAAACAGACGAACGCCAAGCCGTTACCTGCAAGGTCGAGTCGCATGTGACCATCGTGCGCTCAAACAAAAGGAGCACAGCGTTGTCGCTGTGCTCCTTTTGATTCGACTGCAGTTGACGGGCGCTGCTCTGCAGAACGGCGACTGCGAGAAACCCTCCAGGCTCAAATCGCCTTGGTGGGATCACCAACGCCATATTGCGCGGCGAGCCTGGCCAGGGCGATGTTGTCCTGCACCCCCAGCTTCTGAAACAAACGCGCTTTGTGGGTGTTCACGGTCTTGGCGCTGAGGCTCAGGCGACGGGCGATCTCTTCCTGACGGTGGCCTTGGATCAACAGCAAGGCCACTTCCAGCTCACGCGGCGAGAGCAGGTCGAACGGCGATTCGCCGCCTTCCAGATTGGACAGCGCCAGATTCTGCGCAATGCTGGTAGCCAGATAACGCTTGCCGATGGCAACGTCATGCACGGCACGAATCAGCTCTTTCGAATCCCCGCCCTTGCCCACATAACCGGAAGCACCTGCTTCCAGCAAACGCTTGGGCATCGGCCCATCTTCCAGCACGGAGACGATGATGACCTTGGTGCCGTGATCGCCTTTGACGATGCGCTCGGTGATCTCCAGCCCACTGAGGCCCGGCAGATGCAGGTCACACAGGACCACGTCCGGCTTCAGCCGGCGGATCAGCGGCAGCGCGACGTCACCGCTATCCGCTTCACCGACGACTTCTATATCGGTTTGCCCCGAAAGAATCATCCGAATGCCCGTGCGCACTAGCGCGTGGTCATCGATAAGAAAAACGCTGATGGTCATGAAGGATTCCTCGCGGCGAGGTGACAGTTGAGGCCTTGGGCGCGGCAAAATCCGAGCATGCGAGGCGACGGCCCTCCCCCGTCCCTCATGGCAAGGCCATGTGTATTATCAAGCAGAAGTGGCCCAACTGGGCTCTATCGGACACCCGCTCGCAGGAAATGTATCTGTAGTTTTGAGCATCAGGATGATGCGGTTTATGTGCCTGCGGCTGGCGAGCTCACTATGCCGTCGCAGCCAATACTGTATCCATCAGGTCAATTCGTCCAATGACTTAGGACTTCCCTTACCTTTTGGACACTACCAATTGCAGTGCACGTCAGGGCGCTGGCAAGGACCAGCGTCGACGGAACATCACCATGTACACGCCTGTTACCCAGATCGTTGCGGCACACCAGCCGCCAAGGATGTCCGAGGGGTAATGCACCCCCAGATAGACCCGTGACAGGCCAACCGAGACGACAAAACCGCTGACCAGCGCCACCACCGGCCAACGCCAGCGCGTGCGCCAGGTCAGAAACACGAGGGTCAGGGCCAACGTCATCGAGCCCATCGCGTGCCCACTGGGGAAACTGAACGTGCTTTCCGGCGCAATCGATTCCCACAGGCTCGGACGCTCGCGCTGGAATATCTGCTTGCTCCCCAGGTTCAACAGCGCCGAGCCAATGAATGCCGTCGCTGCGAACGCAGCCTTGCGCCAGCGCCGCCACAGCAGCAACACCGCCACAATCACGATATCCAAGGGGATGACGCCCCACTGATAGCCAAGCTTGGACATCAGCACGAAGAAGCCGTTCAGGCCTGGCGAGGCGATGGCATGCATGCGCAGCAGCAGGGCTGCGTCGAAGTGGAAAGCTTCGGCTTCGTGGATCTCGTCGGCCAGGGCCACGAAGCCCGCCAGCGGCAGCAGCACGCCAATGAACAACACCACCAGCCGCCACGCATTGTGGGCGAGCCAGCGGCGCAGGCCGGCAGCTTCGCTCCGGGAATCAACCGGAGCTTCGGGCATACCGGGTCTCGACATAGTCATCGATCAGCGCGACGAACTCATGGGCGATGTTCTCACCACGCAGGGTGATCTTCTTTTCGCCGTCGACGAACACCGGCGCAGCCGGGGTTTCGCCGGTACCCGGCAGCGAAATGCCGATGTTGGCGTGACGCGACTCGCCGGGGCCATTGACGATGCAGCCCATCACCGCAAGCGTCATGTTCTCCGCACCGGGATGGCTGACACGCCACACCGGCATCTTTTCACGCACATGGTTCTGCACCACCTTGGCCAGCTCCTGGAAAAACTCGGAGGTGGTACGGCCGCAGCCCGGGCAGGCGGTGACCAGCGGCGTGAAAGCGCGCTGACCGGTGGTCTGCAGCAACTCCTGGGCAACGATGACTTCCTGCGTGCGCGACTGGCCCGGCTCGGGCGTCAACGAGATGCGGATGGTGTCGCCGATACCTTCCTGCATCAGCACCGCCAGCGCCGCCGACGAAGCGACGATGCCCTTGCTGCCGATGCCAGCCTCGGTCAGGCCCAGGTGCAGGGCAAAGTCCGAACGCTGCGCCAGATCACGGTACACGGCGATGAGTTCCTGCACGCCACTGACCTTGGCCGACAGCACGATGCGATCACGCGGCAGGCCCAGTTCAACCGCAGTCTCGGCCGAATCCAGCGCCGAGCGGATCAAGGCCTCGCGCAGCACGCGGCCGGCATCCCACGGCTGCGCACGCTGGCTGTTCTCGTCCATCAGCTTGGCGGCGAGCGCCTGGTCCAACGAGCCCCAGTTGGCGCCGATGCGCACCGGCTTGTTGTACTTGATGGCGAATTCGATCAGCTGCGCGAACTGGGTGTCTTTCTTCTTGCCGAAGCCGACGTTGCCCGGATTGATGCGGTACTTGGCCAGTGCCTCGGCGCAGGCCGGTTCGCCGGTCAGCAGTTGATGGCCGTTGTAATGGAAGTCGCCGATCAGCGGCACATCGATGCCCATCATCGCCAGTTTCTCGACGATGCGCGGAATGGCCGCGGCCGATTCGGGATTATTGACGGTCAGTCGCACCATCTCCGAGCCCGCACGCCAGAGCTCGGCCACCTGCTTGACGCTGGCAGCCACATCGGCGGTATCGGTATTGGTCATCGACTGCACGACCACGGGATTGCCTCCGCCCACCTTGACGCCGCCGATGGCGACGGACTGGGTGATGCGGCGGGGCCACGCGGTAGCGTCGGTGGGCGGTGTTGGGCGGGTCACGGCGTCATGCATGACCCATTTTAGCGCGCCAGCCACCCGAGCGGCATGAACCTTGGATTGCATGGCAGCCACCGCGACAGCATACGATTGCAGCATGGAAACCCGAGACACCTCTTTTCTGCGCACCCTGTGCAGCCTGCGCTGGCTGGCCACCGCCGGTCAGGCAGCCACCATCCTTGTAGCCACCTGGCTGCTTGGGCTGGAACTACCGCAGGAGCCACTATGGGCCGGCGTCGCCGTGCTGGCCTTGTTCAACCTGTACGTGCAGCTGCGCGTGCATGACACCGACCCGGCACCGGTTACCGCCTTCGGCCATATCCTGGTCGACGTCACGGTACTGACCTGGATGGTGGGTTGGAGCGGCGGCATCGCCAACCCGTTTGGCTCGCTGTTCCTGATCCTGATCGCGCTGGCCGCGCTTGCCCTGCCGCTACGCTGGACGCACGCCGTCGCCGCTGCCTGCGTGGCAGGCTACGCACTGAGCGCCGTGTTCGGGCTGCCGTTGAAGGGCGGCTACTTCGACACGATGAGCCTGCACCTGTGGGGCGCGGCGGCCAACTTCCTGCTGTCCAGCGTGGTGGTGCTGGTGTTCTCGACCCGCCTGGCGGCTGCGCTGCGCGAGCGTGAGAACCAGCTGGCGATGCTGCGCGAACGCTTCGTCCGCAATGAAGGCATTGTCGCCTTGGCCACCCATGCCGCATCCGTTGCCCATGAGCTCAACACGCCGTTGGCGACCATGACCCTGCTGACCGACGACATCGTCGAGCAGGGTGCCGCCACCCCGGAAATGCGCGATGACCTGGAAACCCTACGCGAGCTGCTGGTGCAATGCCGGGAGAAGGTACTGGCGCTGGCCGCCCCCGCCCAAGGCGCAGGCAGCCGCGCACCGGTATCCATCGCCAGCGTGCTGGAGCAATGGCGACTGGTGCGCCCGACCATCCAGTTGCGACGCAACCCCGATGCGCCACTGCAGCTGAAGCTGGACCCCGGCATCGGTCATCTGCTGCAGGTATTGCTGAACAATGCCGCAGACGCGGGCGAGCATGCAGGTCGTGCACAGATCGACCTGGATATCCGCATCCATGAGGGCCAGCTTTACGGCGAGGTCCGCGATTACGGGCCCGGCTTCAACGCCAATGACGCTGCCCTGCCCGGCACCTTGTTCAACAGCGGCAAAAGCAATGGCATGGGTGTCGGCCTGGCACTGTCGCATGCCACCATTGAGCGTCTGCACGGCGAACTGTGGATGCGCCCGGCCGAAGGCCAGGGTGCACGCGTCGGCTTTCGCCTGCCGTTGAACAACATCGAGGTAAGTCCATGAATGCTGCTGCAACCCACGGCCTGCTGGTCGATGACGACCCGCTCTACCTGCGCACCCTGCAGCGCACCCTGGCCCGTCGTGGCATCGAAGCCATCACCGCCACCGACATCTCCAGCGCCCTGCAGCTGGCCACGCAGACACCGCCAGCATTCGCGCTGATCGACCTGAAGCTGGGCAGCGAGTCCGGCTTGAATCTGATCCAGCCGCTGCGCGAGTTGCGCCAAGACATGCGCATCCTGCTGGTTACCGGCTATGCCTCCATCGCCACCGCGGTGGAAGCGATCAAGCTGGGCGCGGATGATTACCTGCCGAAGCCGGCGACTGTGCAGATGATCCTGCGCGCGCTTGGCGAGGAAGACGAGGGCGGCGAGGAACCCGAGGATGTTGAACCACCCGACGCGATGACGCCAATCAGCCGCCTGCAGTGGGAGCACATCCAG
This sequence comes from Stenotrophomonas sp. STEN063, assembly GCF_056854515.1. Classification (NCBI taxonomy): domain Bacteria; kingdom Pseudomonadati; phylum Pseudomonadota; class Gammaproteobacteria; order Lysobacterales; family Lysobacteraceae; genus Stenotrophomonas; species Stenotrophomonas sp. STEN063. The sequence goes on along the minus strand of NZ_JBXFWF010000003.1, from coordinate 22,941 downwards.
CAGGCACTGCACGAAACCGGCGGCAATGTGTCCGCGGCCGCGCGCCTGCTGGGCATGCATCGCCGCTCACTGCAGCGCAAGTTGACCAAGCGCCCAAGCCCGGAGCGGGACCCGAACCGCTGACCCTGCTACCTGTAGTGCCGAGCCATGCTCGGCGGGGGCCTTCACCCGTAGCACGAAGAGCTTACCCCTCCCCAACCCTCCCCTTGCCTTCGGCAAAGGGAGGGAGCAAAGCAAAAGCCGCGCATCTCTGCGCGGCTTTTTTTTCAACCAACAATCTGCAATCAGCGCAGGCGCGCCAACAGCTCCCGGGTCATCGGGTCTGCAATTTCCACCGCTTCGCCCTGCACGGCCGGCAACAACTGGCTGGCCAGTTGCTTGCCCAGTTCAACGCCAAACTGGTCGAAGGCATTGATGTCCCAGATCAAGGACTGCACGTACACCGCGTGTTCGTACATGGCGATCAACGCGCCCAGCGACTGCGGGGTCAACGCATCCAGCAGGATCATCGTGCTCGGGCGACCGCCCGGATACTGGCGATGCGGGTCCTCGCTGTCCTGGCCGTTCGCCAGCGCTTCGGTCTGCGCCAGCAGGTTGGCCAGCAGGGCCTGATGGTTGATTTCGTAGGGATCATCATTGTGCACGCAGCCGATGAAATCGGCCGGCACGATGCTGGTGCCCTGGTGCAGGGCCTGGAAGAAGCTGTGCTGCACGTCGGTGCCAGCACCACCCCACCACACCGACACCGTGTCGCCATCGACCGGGCTGCCGTCGCGCTTGACCCGCTTGCCCAGGCTTTCCATCACCAGCTGCTGCAGATACGCCGGCAGCAGCGCCATGCGCTGGTCATAGGTCATCACTGCGTGGGTGGCATAGCCCAGCACATTGCGATTCCAGATATCGGTCAGTGCATGCAGCACCGGCAGATTGCTCGCCAGTGGTGCAGTGGCCGCGTGCGCATCCATCTGCGCCGCGCCTTCCAGCAACTGCCCGAAGCGTTCGAAACCGATTGCCAGGGCAATCGGGAAGCCCACCGCTGACCACAGCGAGTAACGACCGCCCACCCAGTCCCACATCGGCAGCACGCGCTCGGCGGCAATGTCGAAGGCCTTGGCGGCGCGCTCGGGGTTGGCACTGACGGCGTACAGACGCTCGCTGCCGCCCAGCCAGTCGCAGAGGATGCGGCCGTTGAGCAGGGTTTCCTGGGTACCGAAGGTCTTGGAGATCAGGATGCCGGCGGTGGTCGCCGGGTCCAGCGTCGCCAGGGTGCGCTGCATTGCCGCGCCGTCGACATTGGAAACGAAATGCACGCGGAAACGCGCGCCAGACGCCGGACGCAGCGCGTCGGCAACCAGGCGCGGGCCCAGATCCGAACCGCCGATGCCGACACTGACGATATCGGTAACGTTGCTGGCTTCCAGCGCCTTGATCAAGCCGCCCATCTGCGCCTGCACCGCCACCGCTTCAGCGCGCGCAGCCACTGCAACCGGCGCATCGCTGGCGTCGCCGCGCAGCGCGCTGTGCAGCACCGCGCGATCTTCAGTGTGGTTGATCTTCTGGCCAGCGAACAGGCGCTGGAAACCGCCGGCGACATCGCGCGCGGCGGCCAGTTCCAACAAGGCATCCAAGGCCGCGCGGTCGTATTTCTGCCGCGCGAAGTTCACATACAACGGACCGACTTTCAGCGCCAGGCGCTGCACCCGGTCAGGCTCTGCAGCCATCAGCGAGGGAATGCCGGTGCCCTGCAGACGCTGGGCGTGGGCGTGCAATACGTCGAATCCGTTGTTGGTGATCATGCGGCCTGTGTGGGGATGCTGTCGTTGGTGTGGGAAATGCGGTTGTCGCCGTCAACGTAGACAAGCTTGGGCTTGAACGTGCTGGCTTCTTCTTCGCTCATGCCGGCGAAGGCGGCGATGATGATGATGTCACCCACCTGCACGTGGCGCGCAGCGCCGCCGTTGAGCGAGATCACGCCACTGCCGGCTTCCGCGCGCAGGGCGTAGGTGGTGAAACGGGCACCGTTGGTCACGTCCCAGATGTGCACCTGTTCGAACTCGCGGATGCCGGTGGCCTGCAGCAGGTTGTCGTCGATCGCGATGGAGCCTTCGTAGTTCAGCTCCGAATGGGTGACGGTGGCGCGGTGAATCTTGGTCTTGAGCAGGGAGAGTTGCATGACAATGCCGAAACTGCGTGAGAAAGGGCGCAGTCTAGCACCGGCGCGCGCCCTTGCCCGCACCGCAACATGACCTTTCCCATGGCGTTTGCCCGGATACAGCAATGGCGCCACAAGGGCGCCATTGGCTGTCATTCAGGAGTCTACCGGCGGACAGCTCAAGTCCGCCGGGTGCCCTGTTCAGAACTCGACATTGTCGATCAGGCGGGTCGTGCCCAGCTTGGCCGCCACCAGCGCCACCCGTGCGCCCTCATGGCTGGTGCCCGGCTCGCTCAGGTCGGGCATGCGCACCACCGCGTAATCCACCAGGTAGCCGGCAGCCTGAAGCTGTGCTGCGGCCTGCTGCTCCACCACGGCACGCTCGGCGCCGCCCAGGTAGGCATCGCGCGCGGCCAGCAGCACCTTGCGGATCACCGTGGCCTGCGGCCGGACATCGGGCGTCAGGTACTGGTTGCGCGAGCTCATCGCCAGGCCATCGGCCTCGCGCACGATCTCGCCGCCGACGATCTGGATCGGGAACGCCAGGTCCACCACCATCTGCTGGATCACCGCCAGCTGCTGGTAGTCCTTGCGCCCGAACGCCGCCACATCCGGCTGCACCTGGTTGAACAGGCGGCTGACCACCGTGCACACGCCGTCGAAGTGACCCGGACGGTGCGCGCCTTCCAGCAGCGAGCTCACGCCCGGCACATGGACCTTGGCAGCCAGGTCCACGCCAAACGGGTACATGGACTCGACCGTGGGCAGCCAGAGCACGTCACAGCCAGCCTGCTCCAGGCCACTGGTGTCGGCTTCGGGCGTGCGCGGGTAGCGGGTGAAATCCTCGTTCGGGCCGAACTGGGTCGGGTTGACGAAGACACTGGAGACCACCCGGTCAGCGTGCTCACGCGCCAGCTTCACCAACGAGTAGTGGCCAGCGTGCAGATTGCCCATGGTCGGCACCAGCGCAACGCGCAGGCCCTCGCGCTTCCAGCCGCTGACAATGGCGCGCAGCCGGGAAAGTTCGGTAACGGTTTCGATCATGATGCGTAAGCGTGTTCTGCGTCGGGGAAGATGCCAGCGCGCACGGCGTCGGCATAGGCACGGACCGCACCGGCCACCGAGCCGCCTTCGGCAAGGAAATCCTTGACGAACTTGGGACGCCGGTGACCGCTGTCCAGACCGAGGAAGTCATGCAGCACCAGCACCTGTCCGTCGCAATCCGGACCGGCGCCAATACCGATGGTGGGAATCGTGATTTCAGCGGTGACGCGGCCGGCAATCGGGGTCGGCACGCATTCCAGCACCAGCAGGCTGGCACCGGCTTCGGCCACGGCCTTGGAGTCGTCGAGCAACTGCCTGGCAGCATCGCCACGGCCCTGCACGCGGTAACCGCCCAGACGCAATACCGACTGCGGGGTCAGGCCCAGGTGCGAGCAGACCGGGATTTCACGCTCGACCAGGTGACGGATGATGTCCAGCTTGAAGCCAGCACCTTCGATCTTGACCATCTCCGCGCCGGCCTGCAGCAGCTTGAGCGAAGCATCCAGCGCGCGCTCGGCGGTGGCGTCGGCGCCGAACGGCAGGTCCGAGACCAGCAGCGCGCGCTCAAGAACGCGGGCGACCGCACGGGTGTGATAGACCATGTCGTCAACGCTGACCGGCAGCGTCGAGTCGTGCCCCTGTACCACCATGCCCAGCGAATCACCGATCAGGATCAGGTCAACGCCATTGGCATCGAAGGCACGGGCGAAGCCGGCGTCGTAAGCGGTCAACATGACCAGCTTCTGGCCATTGCGCTTGGCCTCGGCCAATGCGGGAACGGTCCAGGGCTTGCTATCTGCGTGTGTGCTCATGTGGTCATAACGGTGGCTTATGAGCCGACCATTATCCCCCTATCGGGTCGATACCGCAGGTATTGATGCCTACCAATACGTCCCGCACTGTTCCATGGCCCGGAATCAGGGCGTCTGGCGCCACCTCGGCCAAGGGCAGCAGGGCGAAGCCGCGCTGGTGCAGGAAGGGATGCGGTACCTGCAGCTGCGGCAGGTCGATCACCTGCTCGCCGTATAGCAGCAGGTCCAGGTCCAGCAGCCGCGGCCCCCAATGCTGGCCCGGCTCGCGCACCCGCCCGAACTGCTGCTCGATCGCCAGCAGCTGCTCCAGCAGCTGCGGCGCCGGCAGATCGGTCTGCAGCGCAACAGCGGCATTGATGAAATCCGGCTGCGCCTCGTTGCCCCAGGCCGGTGTGCGATACAGGCGCGAGCTGGCCAGCAGCTGCACACCCGGCAGCTGCGCCAGCACACCTATCGCCGAACGCAGGGTGGCAGGCGCGTCCCCAAGGTTCGCGCCCAGCCCGATATACGCTACAACCATTGCTGCTTACTCGCCCGCGGTCGCGCTGCCACCGCCGCTACGGCGCCGACGGCGACGACGACGCGGCGCCGTGCCCTCCTCCGCCTCGCCATCGGTATGCACTGAATCCAGCCCGGCGCCCACTGCGTGCCCGGCCTCGGCCTGGGCCTCGCGCCAGAACGCGATGTCTTCCTGGTGCTCGCTGGAAGCAGCCTGGCGCAGGGCCAGGAAATCGAACGCAGCGCGGAAGCGCGGATGGCTCAAGGTGCGCAGCACGCGCTTGCGCTGACGGGTACTGAAACGCGACTGCAGCAGCCAGATTTCCTGCATCGGCAGCGAGAAGCGGCGCGGCAGGGCAATCGTGCTCAGCTGATGCAGGGTCACCCGGTCGGCGGCACGGCGTTGCGCCTCTTCTGGCGCCAGACCCTGCTTCTGCAGGCCGATCAGCGCGCGGCAGAAGGCAGGCCACAGCAGCAGCGCGAACAGGAAGGCCGGCGACACCGGCTCCTCGTTGGCGACCCGTTCGTCGGTATTGCGCAGGCCTTCGATCAGGATGCGGCGCAAGGCGCCAGTGCGGTTGCTCTTCAGCGCCGCAGCGCTTTCCGGGAACAGCACGGCCAGCAGACCGTAGCGCTCCAGGCCTTCAAAGCTGGCCACGCCATGCCCGGACAGGAACAGCTTGAGCACTTCTTCGAACAGACGGGCCGGCGCAGCCTCACCCAGCAAAGAAGCCAGCCGCGGAATCGGCTCGGCGGTAGCTGCTTCGATCTCGAAGTTGAGCTTGGCCGCCAGCCGCACCGCGCGCAGCATGCGCACCGGGTCTTCACGGTAGCGCTGCTCCGGATCGCCGATCAGCTTCATCCGGCGCTCCAGCACATCTTCAAAGCCGCCGGTGTAGTCACGCACCGAGAAATCCTCGATGGCGTAATACAGCGCGTTGCAGGTGAAGTCGCGACGGACCGCATCGTCCTCGATGGTGCCGTAGACGTTGTCACGGACCAGCATGCCGTTCTCGACCTCGCGGTCGCCGCTGCCGTCATCGCTGTTGGCGCGGAACGTGGCTACTTCGATGATCTCGCGGCCGAACACCACATGCGCAAGGCGGAAGCGGCGGCCGATCAGGCGGCAATTGCGGAACAGCTGCTTGACCTGCTCCGGGGTGGCGTCGGTGGCCACGTCGAAATCCTTGGGGCGTCCACCTACCAGCAGGTCGCGCACCGCGCCACCAACAAGATAGGCGCCGAAGCCGGATTCGCGCAGACGGTAGAGCACCCGCAGCGCATTGGGACTGATATCCCGGCGCGAGATGGTGTGCTGGTCGCGCGGGATCACGCGGACGGTGAACGGCGTTGTAACTATGGAATTGATGTTGGCGCTTCCAGTTGGGTTTACGGGATTGCCGAGCGGCAACCAGATGCATATACTAGCGCGCTCGCCAGACGCGACCAAACGCTCCCTTCGTCTAGTGGTTAGGACGTGGCCCTCTCAAGGCTAAAACAGGGGTTCGAGTCCCCTAGGGAGCGCCAACTCCGTCTGCGAATGCAAAAGCCCCGCCCTGCGGGGTTTTTTGCTTTTTACACCTGCCAGCGCCCCAGGGCATTGGCTCCGGCACGTTTCCTTGCGCCTGCAGCCCTGGCCAATGAGAATGCCCCCGCCCAGCCCCTGCATCCTGATCTAGAATTGCAGGGTTCAAAGCCGGACCCCACCATGCCTTTTGTCGTTACCGAAAACTGCATCAAGTGCAAACACACCGATTGCGTCGAAGTCTGCCCCGTGGATTGCTTCCACGAAGGCCCCAACTTCCTCGTGATCGACCCTGATGAATGCATCGACTGCACGCTGTGCGAGCCCGAATGCCCGGTCAACGCGATCTTCCCGGAAGATGACGTGCCCGCCGGCCAGGAAGGTTTTGTCGCGCTCAACGCCGAGCTGGCCAAGGCCTGGCCGGTGCTGACCATCCGCAAGGACCCGCCGGCCGATGCGGCCGAATGGGACGGCAAGCCAGACAAGCTGAAGCTGCTGGAACGCTGAGCCGCCGCATAGCCAGCCCAACAGCCAGCCAATGAAAAGGGCGCCCGCTTACGCAGGCGCCCTTTTTTATTGCCCCGCCAGCGATCAACCGACCAGCTTGGCCTTCAGCGTTGCGATCAGCTTGGTTGCAGCGGCGTCAGTGGCCGGCATGCCGCGCGGATCGACCGCCGACACATAGGCGCCAGCGTCGGTTGCGACCACGCGCACCAGGAAGTTGCTGCCTTCGTAGGCGACATCGTAGGAGCCCAGCAGCTGCGCACGGCTGGCGATGGTCAGGCCTTCGACGCCGGCAAGCGCGTCGCCGACCTTGCCGAACACGTCGTCACGGCTGCCGCTGACGGTAAAACCGCTCTGCGACGAGGCCACGGTAGCGGCCGAAGCAGCCGCCGGCTTGGCCGCCGACGCCAGTGCCGGGATCGGCGCCGAGCCGGAGGTGTTGGGCAGGTTCAGATCCGGCGGCACTTCCAGCGGGCGTGCTTCCGGTGCCAACGCGTAGTCGCCGCGCGCACCGCGCTTGAAGAAGCAGCCAGAGGTGGCGACGGCGGTGACCACGCCCAGCAGCACCAGCGAGAACACGCGAACGGTAGAGGTTTGACGCATGGGTGAATCTCCAGAGTTCAAAGGCCGCCGGATCAGCGGCTGGATAGTTCTTCCAACGCACCCACGTCAGCGGCCAGATGATCGGCATGTGCGTGGTATTGCGCGGAAAGCGGGAGCAGCGGCAAGCGCAGCCCATCACCGATGCCGATGCGCTGCAGCAGCGCCTTGACCGGAATGGGGTTGGACTCGACACCGCAGAAATCGTGGTACGGCTCAAGGCGGGCATCCCAGGCCTCGGCCGCCTCGTGCTGACCGGCGCGGGCCAGGTCACACAGGGTGCGGTACGCACCCGGCAGCACGTTGGAGCCGACCGAGATCAGGCCATCGGCGCCGGACAACATGGAACGGGCTGCCGAGCCGTCATCGCCACTGAGGATGGCAAAGCTGTCGCTGCGCAGCTCCAGCAGGGCCTTCAGGCGGGTGGTATCGCCCACCGCCTCCTTGATGCCGATGATGTTCGGATGCGTGGCCAGTTCGGCGACAGTCTCCGGCAGCAGGTCGCAGCCAGTGCGCCCGGGCACGTTATACAACAGCACCGGCAGGCCACCGTGCTCGGCCACGGCCAGGTAATGCTGGCGCAGGCCTTCCTGGGTGGGCCGCACATAGGGCGGTGTAACCACCAGCGCATGGGTCGCGCCATTGGCGGCCGCGCGTTTGGTCAGAGCAATCGTCCTGGCGGTGCCGGACAGGCCGGTCCCGGCCAGCACCGGCACCTTACCGCCAAAGGCGGCAACGGCGCTGCGCAGCAGGCCATCGTATTCATCGTCGGACAGGGTGGAGGCTTCGCCGGTGGAGCCAGCTACCACCACACCCTGGACGCCGCCCTTGAGCTGCTGCGCCAGCAGGCGCTGCCAGCCGTCGGGATCGAGTGCGCCGTCAGCCTTGAAAGGCGTCGCCAGCGCGGTGATGAGACCAGATATGGACAAAGGGTCAGTCGCTCTTCGTGGGGGTAAAGAAGCCCGCCGAGTGGCGGGTTCGTGACCGAAGGCATGTTACTTGCCGGTCGAAAGCACGGGCAAGTATGCTGGACACCAGCGAACAACCCCCAAACGGCGTTGTTCAGACTTATCTAGCACCCGGAACCACCTTGACCGACACCACGCCGCGGCCGCTGCCGACCGAAAACCACCTCCTGATCAACGCCTATACGACGCATCCGGAGTCCCCCCTGCTGTCCGTCACCCGTCGAATTGCCGACAGCGGCTGCAACCTGGTCGATGCCCGCCTGTCCACGGTAGGCCGCGATGTCTCGGTGACCACCCTGGCCACCGGCTCCTGGGATGCCGTCGCCAAGCTCGAAGCCATGCTGACCCGGCTAGAGCGCGAAGAGAACCTGAAGCTGGTCTGGTACCGCACCGCCGCCAAGCAGGCGCAGTCCAACCTGCTGCCGTACATCGTGGAAGTCGTTGCCGCCGACAAGCCAGGCATCCTGTTCCAGCTGGCCGATTTCTTCGACCGCCAGGGCATCACCATCGAGAACCTGCAGAGCACCCGTTACCAGGCCATGCAGACCGGCGCGGAAATGTTCTCTGCGCAGATCACCATTGGCGTACCCTCCAACATGCACATCGCCGCCTTGCGCGACGATTTCCTCGAGTTCTGCGACCACCTCAACCTGGACGCGATCATGGACCCGATGAAGTTCTGAAATTCGCGCGCCCATCACAGGCGCGCAGCGTTTCATGTAATTGCAATCGAACTACCCCAGGCTCCGGAAAGGATCTGATGAACATCGGCGATACCCTGGACCGAAACACCCTAGCACTGCCACTGGCCCTGTCCGGCGGCACCACCAGCAGCCTCGGCGAACTCGCCGGCCAGTGGCTGGTGTTGTACTTCTACCCGAAGGACAGCACCCCCGGCTGCACCACCGAAGGCCTGGACTTCAATGCCCTGCTTCCCAGGTTCAAGCGCGCCGGTGCACAGGTGTTCGGCATCTCCCGCGATTCCGTGAAGTCGCACGACAACTTCTGCGCCAAGCAGGGTTTCAAGTTCCCACTGATCAGTGACGCCGACGAAGCGCTATGCAGCGCCTTTGACGTGATCAAGATGAAGAACATGTACGGCAAGCAGGTGCGAGGCATCGAACGCAGCACCTTCCTGATCTCTCCTGACAGCCAGCTCGTGCAGGAATGGCGCAAGGTCAAGGTCGCCGGCCATGCCGATGCCGTGCTTGAAGCACTGAAGGCCGCTCAAACCAAGTGACCCACATCCCGTTCCAACCCACGTCATCGCCCTGCCCTGCAGGTGCGATGGCGTGACCCTGTCCCGCCACCAGGAATAGACGATGACCCGAGGCAAGCGCATCTACGTACTGGATACCAACGTGCTGATGCACGATCCGACCGCGCTGTTCAAATTCGAGGAACATGATGTCTACCTGCCCATGCAGGTGATCGAGGAGCTGGACAACGGCAAGAAGGGCACCACCGAAGCGAGCCGCAATGCCCGCCAGGTGAGCCGCTTCCTCAATGAGCTGATCGAAGAAGCCGGCATCGGCAGCGTGCAGAACGGCGTGCCGCTGGCACGCCCCAAGGGCCTGCAGCTGCGCGGCGCGCAGAGTGCCGGCAACCTCTACTTCCAGACCAGCCACTTCGAGGCCGGCAAGAGCTTTGGCAAGGTGATCCCGGACAACGCCATCCTCGGCGCGATCCTGGCATTGAAGGAAGAGCACCCGGAAACACCGGTGGTGTTCATCTCCAAGGACATCAACCTGCGGATCAAGGCCGCCATCGCCGGCATCGATTCGGAGGACTACGAGAACGATCGCGCGCTGGACGACTTCAGCCTGCTCTACACCGGCGCCACCGTGCTGCCGGAGGACTTCTGGAAGAAGCACAGCGAAAGCCTGCGCAGCTGGAGCGACAAGGGCCGCACCAGCTACGAGATCCAGGCCGCCGACGACGAGGACTGGCATCCCAACCAGTACGCTTACCTGGCCGGCGATGACGAAGTGGAGCTCAAGGTCAGCAAGGTCGAGGGCGATGGCCGCATCACCTTGTCCGTGGTCAACGACTTCCGCCACGGCTCGCATTCGGTGTGGGGCATCACCGCGCGCAACCGCGAGCAGAACTTTGCCCTCAATGCGCTGATGGACCCGGAAATCGACTTTGTCACCCTGCTCGGCACCGCCGGCACCGGCAAGACCCTGCTCGCCCTGGCCGCCGGCCTGGCGCAGACCATGGACACGCAGCGTTACCGCGAGATCATCATGACCCGCGCCACCGTCAGCGTCGGCGAGGACATCGGCTTCCTGCCCGGCACCGAAGAAGAAAAGATGACGCCGTGGATGGGCGCGCTCACCGACAACCTGGAAGTACTCACCCACAACCAGGACGGCGGCGCCTGGGGCCGTGCCGCCACCAATGACCTGCTGGCCAGCCGCATCAAGATCCGCTCGATGAACTTCATGCGCGGGCGCACCTTCCTGTCGCGCTACCTGATCCTGGACGAGGCACAGAACCTCACCCCGAAGCAGATGAAGACCCTGATCACCCGCGCCGGCCCCGGCACCAAGATCGTCTGCCTGGGCAACGTCGAGCAGATCGACACGCCCTACCTCACCGAAACCACCTCCGGCCTTACCTATGCGGTGGACCGTTTCAAGAATTGGCCGCACAGTGCACACATCACACTGCGCCGGGGCGAACGCTCGCGTCTGGCCGATTACGCTTCGGAGGTTCTGTGAAACATCTGCACACGCTGTCCCTGCTGGCTGCGGCAACACTCACGCTGGCAGCCTGCACGCCGTCGAACACGCGTCCCGGCAGCGTGCCGACGGCGGTCAAGACCGGACAGTCCTGGGTCGTCACCCGCCCCGTGGTCGCCGCGCAGGTGCTGGACACCTGCTCGCGCGACAGCCCCGCCAAACATGCCGGTGAAGTCACCGGCTATTGGGCACCCAGCCGCGCCGATATCGACGCACTGGAGAGCCGGCTGGCACAACTGCAGCCCAGCATTGCCGAGCCGGCCCTGTCCGGCCGGCAGTACGTGGGCTTCGAGTCCAGCGGCAAGCGCCTGATCTACATCAACGCCTTTACCCTGCCCGACCACAGCGACATCAACCCGGCCCGCGAGGCGATCCGTGTCTGCGATGGCGGCGCGCAGTTCTGGGGCGCGGTGTACGACCCACAAGCCGGCACGTTCTCCAGCATCGAACGCAACGGCGCGCTGTCCAAGCCCTGATCCGGCGTCGGCATGAAGGTTCGCCTGCCCACCTGGGTCTGGATTGGCGCCATCGTGCTGTCCTGCGTGGCCGGCATCGTCAACGTTGTCGGTTTCCTGGGGTTTGAACACCAGGCCGTCAGCCACCTCACCGGCAGCACCAGCCAGCTCGGCATCGCCCTTGCGCATGCCGACTGGCGCTCGGTCGGGCACCTGTGGGGGCTGTTGATCGCCTTTGCCCTTGGGGCAGTGCTCAGCGGCCTGATCATCCAGGACAGCACCCTTCAGCTCGGCCGCCGTTACGGCATCGCACTGGCGCTGGAATCGGCCTTGTTGCTGCTGGCCATCCCGCTGTTCAAACAGCAGCAGATCTGGGGCGCACTGGCTGCCGCCATGGCCTGCGGGCTGCAGAACGCGATGGTCACCACCTTCAGTGGCGCCGTCGTTCGCACCACCCACCTGAGTGGCATGTTCACCGACCTGGGCATCGGCCTGGGCCACCTGCTGCGCGGCCTGCCGGTGCCGATGCACCGACTGACCCTGAGCGGCCTGATCATCAGCGGCTTCCTGGCGGGCGGCATCCTCGGCGCCTGGCTGTTCGCGCGCTGGCAGTACGACGCGCTGCTAGTCCCCGCTGTACTGACCGGACTCACCGGCCTTGGCTACGTGCTGTACCGACAATGGGTAACGCGCCGCCACGCCTGAGGCAGGCGACGGGCAAACCCTGCACAATCGACGCATGAGTCCTTCCACGCCCGTTTCCGCCCTCACCATCGCCGGCTCCGACTCCGGCGGCGGTGCCGGCATCCAAGCCGACCTCAAGGCCTTTGCCGCCCACCGCGTGCACGGCCTGTCGGCGATCGCCGCCCTCACTGCACAGCACACCCGCGGCGTAACCGCCGTGCACGTGCCACCACTGCCGTTCCTGCAGGCGCAACTGGACGCCTGCTTCGACGATTTCGACATCCATGCGGTCAAGCTGGGCATGCTCGCCAACGCCGACGTGATCCACCTGGTTGCTGATGTATTGGAGCAGCGATGCCCCACCCATATCGTGCTCGATCCGGTGATGGTCGCCACCAGCGGCGCCAAACTGCTTGAGGACAGCGCCCTGCGCGCGATGCGCGAACGCCTGCTGCCGTTGGCTACGCTGCTGACACCCAACACACCCGAAGCAGAACTCCTGCTCGGGCGCAGCATCGGCAATGGCGACGAAGCCGAGGATGCGGCTGCCGCGCTGATCGAGATGGGCGCTGGCGCAGTACTGCTCAAAGGCGGCCATCTACTGGAAGGCAACCGCGTCGTTGATCGTTACTTCGACGGCGTCAGTCGCGAAGAATTCAGCCACATCCGACTGCCAGTGGATGCGCATGGCACCGGTTGCACGCTGGCTTCGGCGATTGCTGCGCAGCTGTGCTGCGGACTGTCGCTGGCCAATGCCTGCGAAGCGGCGATCGACTATGTCGCACGCGGCCTGCAGGGCGGCTATCACCCGGGCCGCAGCGAAGTGATGGTGCTGGATCATTTTGGCGCGGCACCTTCGGCATGAGTACGAACTCCCCGCATTTCAAGACAATGGCGGTTCCAGTCAACTGCACCGATGGCCACAGCTTCGAACTGCTGACCTACCTGCCCGCTCAGCCCCGCGCCTGCCTGCTGTGGCTGCCGGCGCTGGGCGTGGCTGCGCGCCATTACCAACTTTTCGCCGAGGCCCTCGCCGTCCACGGCATTGCGGTCTTCCTGCACGAATGGCGCGGCAACGGCAGCAGCACTCTGCGCCCGGACCGCAGCCACGACTGGGGATACAAGGAACTGCTGCAGATCGACCTGCCAGCAGCCGAAGCGGCCGTGCATGAAATGCTACCCGGATTGCCGTTCCGGCTTGGCGGCCACAGCCTTGGCGGTCAGCTCAGCTGTTGCTATGCCGGCCTGCGCGATGCCGAGCTCGATGCATTGTGGCTGGTCGCCAGCGGCACGCCATGGTGGCGCAGCTTTCCGCCACCGCGCGGCTGGCTGTTGCCGCTGGCCTATCGTTTCCTGCCATGGCTTGCACAACGCAATGGCACCCTGCCCGGCCGATGCGTCGGTTTCGGCGGTACTGAAGCGCGTGGACTGATACGCGACTGGGCGCGCGTGGGCCTGAGCAATCATTACGCCGCACAAGGAATGCCAATCGACCTTGAAGCCGGCATGCGTCGCATCAGTGCACCGACGCGCGCCGTGGTACTGGACAGTGATTGGCTGGCGCCGGTCAGTTCGATGCAGCAGCTGCTGGCCAAACTTCCAGCGTCGGCACGCAGCCTGAAAGTACTGTCATCACGCGACCTGGATGCCCGCGCCGACCACTTTCACTGGATGAAATCACCACAGAACGTGGCTTCGGCACTGATTCATCCCGAAGATTAAGAAATTTTCACAAAAGCGTTGACGCAAACGTCTCAAATCCGCATAATCTCGCTCCTGGCAACGACGCGCTCGTAGCTCAGTTGGATAGAGTACCTGGCTACGAACCAGGTGGTCGGGAGTTCGAATCTCTCCGAGCGCACCATGTCAGAACGCAGATTCAATCTGCACCGCTTCAAACTACAACAGCAATGTTGAGCGCTCGTAGCTCAGTTGGATAGAGTACCTGGCTACGAACCAGGTGGTCGGGAGTTCGAATCTCTCCGAGCGCACCAATACCAAAAACAGCAGGCATTGCCTGCTGTTTTTTTATGCGTGTTTTTCAACGGCAATCCAAACAGCCGGCATGTAGTGCCGAGCCACGCTCGGCAAAGGCCTTACCGAGAACGCCCCAGCCGAGCAGGGCTCGACTCTACAGCGGCACCCCACCGCACCCTATACGCCCTTCAGCGCGCACCAGCGACGCGCAGGAGCACGAGCACTGTAGTGCCGAGCCATGCTCGGCAGAGGCTTTCCCAGCAGTGCATCAGCACAGCAGGCCCCCGCCCTACACACCTCCAGAGGCGCATCAGGACCTGCAGGAGCGGCGCAAGCCGCGAAGCTGACACCATTGAAATCACCCACAGGCCCGCAACCTGATCGAGCATCAGCTTCGCGGCTTACGCCGCTCCCACAAAGAAGCGAATGCGCTTCGGCGCAAGTAGCACTGCGCCGAGCCATGCTCGGCACAGGCATTATCGGGAGGGCTCCTGCCGAGCATGGCTCGGCACTACGGTGCGACCATCCGGCGCTCACTCGCCACACCCCACAGTCGCGCAGCGCCATTGCACGCACCACGCGCGACAACCCCAAAGAGAAACTCAAAGAGATCGCAAATGAAAAACCTGCAGACACAAAAAAGCCCCGATAAAGGGGCTTTTTTGAAACTGGCGGAGTGAGAGGGATTCGAACCCTCGATAGAGCTTTTAACCCTATACTCCCTTAGCAGGGGAGCCCCTTCAGCCACTCGGGCATCACTCCGTTTCTCTTGCCCCGCTGCGTGTATTCCTAAGCGGGGCGCGAAGAATAACGTTAAACGAGGTGAAAGGTAAACCCCTTATTCGGAAGTTTCTTCACTTCCGGGAGTCGCGGGCTCATCGCCACGCTGGATACGCTGAAAAATCTCCTCGCGATGGACAGCAACGTCCTTCGGCGCGGTGATACCGATACGTACCTGGTTGCCCTTGACGCCGAGCACGGTCACGCTGACCGAGTCGCCGATCATCAAGGTTTCGCCTACTCGGCGAGTCAGGATCAACATTGTGTAAATCTCCATGGAACCGGTGGGTTTCCCACCGGCATTGGCGCGCTTCGAGCTATGCGCCCCACGACAAAGGGGAAAAGACTCCCAATGTTACCGTCAGGGCGCGAACACCTTCAAGGTGCGTGACTTGTCACATTCAGGCCAGATGCGGCTTGACCCAGGCCAGGACGCCTTCAAGGGCCTCCACAAGCTTGGGACCGTCCTCACCGCCACCCTGGGCCATGTCCGGACGACCGCCACCCTTGCCGCCGATCTGGACCGCGACGTGGGCCAGCAGCTCGCCCGCCTTGACCTTGCCCAGCGCGGCACCATTGACGCCGGCAACCAGTGCCGCCTTGCCGTCCTGCACACCGGCCAGCACGATGATGGCGTCGCCCAGCTGCTGCTTCAGGCGATCCATCGCGTCGCGCAGCGCCTTGGCATCAAAACCCTCCAGACGCACCGCCAGCACCTTCACGCCGGCCACATCGACCGCCGAGCCGCCGAGATCGGCAGTGGCACCAGAGGCAACCTTGGCCTTGAGGGCTTCTAGTTCGCGCTCCAGCTTCTTCTGGCGCTCACCCAGCTGGCGGATCTTGTCGACCACGTCGCCAGCACTGCCGCCGAGCAGCTGCGCAGCTTCGTGCAGGCGCGCCTCCTCGTCAGCCACATAGTCCAGCGCACCCTGCCCGGTCACCGCCTCGATACGACGCACGCCCGAGGACACACCGCCCTCGGAGGTGATCTTGAACAGGCCGATATCGCCGGTCCTCGAAACGTGGGTGCCACCGCACAGCTCGGTGGAGTACTCGCCCATCTTCAGCACGCGCACGTTCTCGCCGTACTTCTCGCCGAACAGTGCCATCGCACCGAAGTCCAGCGCTTCCTGCATGCCCATGTTGTGCACTTCGGCAGCGTTGTTGGCACGCACCTGTTCGTTGACCTTGCGCTCGATGACGGCCAGCTCTTCGGCAGTGATCGGCTGGAAGTGCGAGAAGTCGAAACGCAGGCGATCAGGCGCCACCAGCGAGCCCTTCTGCTGCACGTGAGTGCCCAGCACTTCGCGCAGGGCGGCGTGCAACAGGTGGGTAGCCGAGTGATTGAGGATGGTGGCGCTGCGACGCGCGGCATCAACCGCACCGGCCAGCACATCACCAATCTTCAACGTGCCCTGCTCCAGCTTGCCGACATGGCCGTGGAACTGCCCGGCGAACTTCTGCGTGTCGCCCACCGCTAGCGTGACGCCACTGGCCGACAGCACGCCGGTATCGCCAACCTGGCCACCGGACTCGGCGTAGAACGGGGTCTGCGCGGTGAACACGATGACCTCATCGCCCGCCTGCACGGCGTCGACCGAACGACCGTCCTTGATCAGCGCGACAACCTTCAGGCCATCGGCCTGCAGGCGGTCGTAGCCGAGGAACACCGTCGGGCTGAGGCTGGCAACGAGTTCGGCGGAAAGCGTCACGCCGCCACCGAACTTGCCGGCTGCACGCGCGGTTTCACGCTGGTGCTCCATCGAGGCATCAAAGCCGGCCATGTCCACCGTCATGCCGCGTTCGCGGGCGATATCGGCGGTCAGATCGACCGGGAAGCCGTAGGTGTCATACAGACGGAATGCGTCGACGCCCGGAATGACGCCATCGCTGACCTTGGCAGCCACGTCATCGAAGATCTTCATGCCCGAATCGAGGGTTTCGGCGAAACGCTCTTCTTCGGCCAGCAAGGCGCGCACCACGGTGTCGGCCTGCGCCGGCAGTTCCGGATAGGCCTCGCCCATCTGCTCGATCAGGGTCGGCACCAGCTTGTTGAAGAACGGCTGGCGCACGCCCAGCATCCAGCCATGGCGCAGGGCGCGGCGGATAATACGGCGCAGGACGTAACCACGGCCTTCGTTGGACGGCAGCACGCCATCGACGATCAGGAACGAGCACGCGCGGATGTGATCGGCGATCACCCGCAGCGACTTGTTCTCCAGGTCGGCCATGCCGGTCAGCTCGGACGCCTTGCGGATCAGCGCCTGGAACAGGTCGATCTCGTAGTTGGTGTGCACGTGCTGCAGGATCGCCGCCAGGCGCTCCAGGCCCATGCCGGTGTCCACGCACGGTGCCGGCAGCGGCTGCAGCGAGCCGTCTGGCTGGCGGTCGAACTGCATGAACACCAGGTTCCAGATTTCGATGAAGCGATCGCCATCTTCATCCGGCGAGCCCGGCGGGCCACCGGCGATATGGTCGCCGTGGTCATAGAAGATCTCGGTGCAGGGACCGCAGGGACCGGTATCGGCCATCTGCCAGAAGTTGTCCGACGCGAACGGCGCACCCTTGTTGTCACCGATGCGTACGATGCGCGATTCCGGGATGCCGATCATGTCGCGCCACAGCGCGTAGGCCTCGTCATCGGTCTGGTAAACGGTGACCAGCAGACGATCGGCCGGCAGCTTCCAGACCTGGGTCAGCAGTTCCCATGCCCAGGCAATGGCGTCCTTCTTGAAGTAATCGCCGAACGACCAGTTGCCCAGCATTTCGAAGAAGGTGTGGTGGCGGGCGGTATAGCCGACCTGGTCCAGATCGTTATGCTTGCCACCGGCACGCAGGCAGCGCTGGACGTCGGCTGCGCGCACATAGCTGCGCTTTTCCGCGCCCAGGAACACGTCCTTGAACTGGACCATGCCCGAGTTGGTGAACAGCAGGGTCGGGTCATTGCCCGGCACCAAGGGTGCCGACGGCACGATGGTGTGGCCTTTGCCCTTGAAGAATTCGAGGAAGTCAGCGCGGATCTGGGAAGTAGTAAATTTGGCAGGTGTATTCATGGGGACTGGCGGTAAGCTGGCAAGCGGGTCCCGGCAGCCTTTGCGGGCGCGGGAATTCGGGACAACCGAAACCCTGAAAGGGTATCAGGCCCAGCCCGCCCAGTCCTGTTCAGTCCTCTGGATCGTAGCGACTGGCCTGGCGGATGCAGTTGCCGTCAAAGCCTCGCCGGGCCAATAGATCCGCGGCTTTGCGCCGTTGCGCCAGATCTTCCGGGCCACTGGCACCAAAACGGCGGCATACCAGCTCGCGGGCGTTTTCAGTCCAATCGCCCTCAAACGACGCCATCGCGGCCTCGATCTGCTCGCTGTCCAGTCCATGGGTGCCCAGCTCCGCGCGGATATGCAGCGGCCCATAGCCACTACCTGCGCGGTTGCGGACCAGCGACTGGGCAAAACGGGTGTCGTCCTGCCAGCCATCCTCGGCCAGCTTGGCCACCGCCGCATCCACCGCTTCCGGGTCCACGCCGCGCGACTTGAGCTTGCGACCGAGCTCCTTGCGCGAGTGCTCGCGCCTGACCAGCAGGCCCAGTGCACGTTGCAGCGGCGTCTGCTGGCGACCTCGCTTGGTTTTGCCCTCGGGCTGATCATCCATCTCGGTCATCACGCCATCACACTCGTTTCAGCCCGGCACGTTTCAGCCCGACTTGATTCCGGCGAGCCCAATTCCACCATGCCCAGCCAGAGGCAATACCCAACCCCGCGCCATCCCTGCCGCGGGGTCTTCATCGACAAAATGCCGCAGGAGCGGACGACGTCACTGACGATGCGCCGCCCGCCCCCGCGGGAAACTCACTCCTCGCCGTCTTCGTCGTCGCCCTCTTCGCGCGCCGCTTCGGTGGGTTGGAACTTCTCGCGCAGCTCGGCCTCGAGGCGGGCTGCAACCTGCGGGTTGTCACGCAGATAGCCGCGGGCGTTGTCCTTGCCCTGGCCGATGCGCTCCTCGCCGTAGCTGTACCAGGCACCGGCCTTGTCGACCAGCTTGGCATCCACGCCCATATCGATCAGCTCGCCTTCGCGGGAGATGCCTTCGCCATAGAGGATTTCGGTGATGACCTGCTTGAACGGAGGCGCCAGCTTGTTCTTGACGACCTTGATCTTGGTCTGGTTGCCGATGATCTCGTCACCCTTCTTGATCGCACCGATACGGCGGATGTCCAGGCGCACCGAGGCGTAGAACTTCAGCGCGTTGCCACCGGTGGTGGTTTCCGGGCTCTGGCCCGGCATCATCACGCCGATCTTCATGCGCAACTGGTTGATGAAGATGACCAGCGTATTGGAGCGCTTGATGTTGCCGGTCAGCTTGCGCAGCGCCTGGCTCATCAGGCGGGCCTGCAGGCCCGGCAGCTGATCGCCCATTTCGCCTTCGATTTCAGCACGCGGGGTCAGCGCAGCGACCGAGTCGACCACCACGATGTCGACCGAGCCCGAACGCACCAGCATGTCGGCGATTTCCAGCGCCTGCTCGCCGGTGTCCGGCTGCGACAGCAGCAGGTCGTCGACATTGACGCCCAGCTTGGCGGCGTAGATCGGATCCAGTGCGTGCTCGGCATCGATGAAGGCAGCGGTGCCGCCCAGCTTCTGGCATTCGGCAATGGCCTGCAGGGTCAGGGTGGTCTTGCCGGAGGATTCCGGACCGTAGATCTCGACCACGCGGCCCTTGGGCAGGCCACCGATGCCCAGCGCGATGTCCAGCATCAACGAGCCCGTGGGGATGATCTCGACGGGCTCAACAACGCGGTCGCCCATACGCATCACCGAGCCTTTGCCGAACTGCTTTTCGATCTGACTCAGTGCGGCGGTAAGTGCGCGCTTCTTGTTCTCGTCCATCGTGTTCGTCCTCGGGGTTGATTTCGTTGATTTCGTCATGGGGTCCACTGTAGGGGTGTCGTATCGCACAGGCTGAGACTGCAACCGAGACGACAAAATTATTTGGCCGACAAGGATACCGACAGCAGCCCAAACACCCGCCCTACGTAAGGAAAACAGTCAGTTGCGGCTGCGAAATGCGCAGATTCGGTTTCCGCAGCACTCAAGTCCGCGAGCATCGAACCAGCAGATTTCAGCGATTTGGCCTCAGCAGGCCGCAATACAGCCCCTCGATGGAGAAATCCTGGTCGGGCAGGACTTCGATCGGCGCGTAGTCGGGGTTGCGCGGCAGCAGACGGATCCGGTCCTTGGCGATCTTCAGCAGCTTCACGGTGATCTCGTCATCGATACGCGCCACCACGATCTGCCCCGACGTGGCGTCGCGGGTGCGGTGCACGCCGATCAGGTCACCATTGAAAATGCCTTCGTCGATCATCGAGTCGCCCTGCACTTTCAGCAGGTAATCCGGCGCCGGCGAGAAGAACACCTTGTCCAGCACCACGTAGTCATCCGAACCGATGTCGGCACCGATCGGCAGGCCAGCAGCCACCCGGCCGAGGATCGGCAGGCGCAGCACATCGTCATTGGCGGCCTGCGCAGGCGCATGCGACTCGGCTTCGCCCTCGCCTTCCTGGCGCACCAGGCGGATGCCGCGCGCACGACCGGGAACGCGCTCGATGGCGCCGGCCGCTTCCAGGGCATCCAGGTGGTATTGGGCCGAGCGCACACCCTTGAAACCAAAGGCGCGGGCGATCTCGGTCTGCGATGGCGGGATGCCCTCGGCCTCGATGCGCTCAGCGATCAAGTCGAGGATGGCCTGCTGGGTGTCGGTGAGGTTCATGGTTAGTAGTATTACTACTAACAAAAGGATCTGCAAGCCCCTCGACGAAAATCAGTGGTGGCGACCGCTGCGCCAGATCGAGAACAGTATCCACACCCCGCAGATGCCCGCGCCCACGAAGCCGCACAGGCCCAGCGCCAGGAACCAGCGGCTGGAAAGCCCACCTACGCTGTGCATCACGATCGACGAGCCAATGATCAAGGCAGCGGTGATTACGCCAACCACCAGGCGGTTGGCGGCGCGGTTCACCTGATCGCCGAAGCCCTGCAACGCAGTGGTTTCCACACGCAGCTTCAGCTGCCCGCGCCGCGCCGCCTGCACCAGCCGGCGCAGATCACGTGGCAACTCTCCTGCGAGATCCAACATCCCCAGCAGGCTGCGACGGCCACGCTTGAGCAGCGCCTTGGGCGCATAGCGCTGCAGCACCACCCGCTCAAGGAAAGGGCGCGCCGCGCTGGCCATGTCGAAGTCCGGATCCAGTTGCCGGCCCATGCCTTCCAGGGTCAGGAAGGCCTTGATCATCAGCGCCAGGTCGGCCGGCAAGGTCAGGCTGTAGCTGCGCAGCAACTGGGTGATGTCGCCAAGCATCAGGCCGATGCGCAGGTCCTTCAACGGCACGCCGCGGTATTGATCGACGAATTGGCTGATGTCCTGTTGCAGGCGACCTTCGTCCACCTCCACGCCGCCGGCCCAGTCCAGCAGTACGTCGGCAACCACCTGCGGCTCCTGCTCGACCAGCCCGTGCAGCAGCTGCGCGACCTGGAAACGGCGTGTTTCTGACAGCGCACCGACCATGCCGAAGTCGATCACGCCGATGCGGCCGTCGCGCATGTAGAAAATATTGCCGGGATGCGGATCGGCATGGAAATAGCCGTCCTCCAACACCATTTTCAGCACGATATCGGCGCCACGCCGGGCCAGCGCTGCACGATCCAGACCGGCGTCGTCGACGGCCTCCAGCTTGCGGCCGGGAATGCCATCAACGAAGTCCTGCACGTTGAGGCTTTCGCAGGTCCACTGCCAGTGCACGCCGGGAATCAGGATGTCATCGCGGCCATCGAAGTTGCGTGCGATGCGCTCGGAATTGCGGCATTCGGCGGCGAAATCCATCTCGCTGCGCAGCGACTGGGTGAACTGTTGCACCACTTCCGCCGGCCGATAGCGGCGCAGATCCGGCAGTCGCGCCTCGACGATCTCAGCCAACCGCGCCAGCAGCCGGAGGTCCGCTTCAACCACATCGCGGATGCCGGGCCTGCGCACTTTCAGTACCACTTCGCGACCGTCGTGCAGACGTGCGCGATGCGCCTGCGCCAAGGAGGCGGCAGCCATCGGGGTTTCATCCAGGAAGGCGAACACCTGCGCTGGCGGCGCGCCGAGGTCAGCCTCCAGCTGCTCCCGGATCGCGGCATAAGGCAACGCGGGCACTGCGTTCTGCAGCTCGGACAGCTCGGCGATCCACTCCGGCGGCAACAGGTCCACGCGCGTGGCCAGCACCTGCCCAAGCTTGACGAAGGTTGGCCCCAATTCCTGCATCGCACTGCGCACGCGCACCGGCGCGGTCATCCGCAACATCTGCTGGCTGTCGTTCCAGCGCAGCAGCCGACCCGCGCGTTCCAGCACCGAGGCCAGCCCGGTCCGGCGCACCACGTCGCCGAAACCATAGCGGATCAGAACTGCGGCTATTTCCTGCAAGCGGCCCAGATCACGGACCGTGCCCAGTGTTTCCCACATCGCGACTCATCCCGGTTGCTGGCCGGGCCAGCATGTCATAGATGGTCGTGGATGCCGCGCAATGCCGCATCCACGGTTTGCCTGCGTACCGCATCGCGGTCGCCATCGAACTGGAACAGCTGCGCGCGCGCATAGCCACCGCGGCGCTTCCAGCCGATCCAGACGCTGCCGACCGGCTTGTCCGGGCTGCCACCGCCGGGGCCGGCGATGCCGGTCACCGCCACCGCCACACCTGCGCCGGAATTGATCAGCGCGCCGGCCACCATTTCCAGCACGGTTTCGCGACTGACCGCACCAAACTGCTCCAAGGTCTGCGCACGGACGCCGAGCAGGCGCTGCTTGGCTTCATAGCTGTAGACCACCATGCCGCAGTCGAAGAACGCCGAGGAGCCGGCGATATCGGTCATGCTCTTGGCGATCCAGCCGCCACTGCAGCTTTCCGCGGTCACCAGCTGCAGCGAGGCCTGCTGCAGGCGTTCGCCAAGCGCGGCGGCCAGGGCATTGAGATCGGCATCGGTTGGATTGGACATTGCGGTAAAGGGGGCTGGGAGAAGAACCCTTACGTTTTACCGCAGATGACGCCCGCGTGTCAGGGCACAGCCCAGCTGCGGGAGTTGTAGGAGCGGCGTAATCCCCGCGGCTGATGATTCGGTAGTGTGTGGGCGCAGTTGCAAAAGTAGAAGCATCTTCTTAGCGGGGTAAGGCCC